>NZ_JAOQJF010000080.1:0-1253 GCF_025567195.1 Alitiscatomonas aceti
CAGGACAAACGCATGAGTAAATAAATTGTGAACAAATCCCCTTTTTCTGGTATGATAAAAAGAAAAAGGGGGTTTTGCTATGGATGAGTTGTTAGAATGGATGGATTATATTGAAGATAAGCGTCAGCAGACGAAAGTACGGCATAAGCTAAAGGACATAATCGTGATTGTTTTGTTTGCTACGCTTGCAAATGTGGATGACTGGGTGGAAATGGAATACTTTGCCCATTATCATGAAGCATATTTGAAAAAATATATTGAATTGAAAAACGGAATTCCGTCTCATGATACACTTTGCCGTGTATTTGGAATGCTGTCACCAGAAATCCTGCAGCAGCTTTATGGTAAATGGCAGGAATTACTGAATCAAAACGAAGGGGAAGTATTGCGTAAACTGATCTGCATTGATGGAAAAACGATGCGTTCCAATAAAAGAAAAGAAGGAAAACCGAACCATATCATAACGGCCTGGAGTAAGGAAGATGGCTTCAGCCTTGGTCAGAAGGTAGTAAATACCAAGAGTAATGAGATTACAGCAATACCGGAATTACTGGAGAAAATCCGGATCAAAGGTCAAGTTGTGACGATTGATGCTATGGGAACGCAGACAGCCATAGCCGAGAAGATCCGTTTAAAACGAGGAGACTATGTACTGGCGTTAAAGGAAAACCAGAGGACGCTGCATGAGGATGTGAGTTTGTACCTGAATGATGCCGAGATAAAAGAAGAACTGCGTAAGAAGGGAAAATATAAAAAAACAATTGAAAAAGCCCACAGTCAATTAGAAATCCGAGAATATTACCAGACGAAAGAAATTGGCTGGCTGTCTCAGAAGAAGGACTGGAAAGGGCTAAAAAGTATTGGAATGGAAGAAAAGACGATACGAAAAGACGGTCAGGAGAAAAAAGAGATCCGTTATTATATCAGCAGCCTAAATGAAGACATTGAGCTGTTTAGCCGTGCAGTGAGAGGCCATTGGAGTGTAGAAAGTATGCACTGGCAGTTGGATGTAACATTTAAGGAAGATGCGAATAGAACGCTGGATAAGCAGGCAGCCGAAAATTTGAATATCATAAGGAAATGGTGTTTAAGTATATTGAAAATGGTAGAGATTTTCCGTCCTAATCTGTCCATGAAAAAGAAACGATTTGTAATCAGTATGAACCCAGCAGAGTTTTTGGAACAGGTATTAAATTTTTAAAAACAAGATATTCTGAAAAAGAGGAAGGAAAACAATTCATGCGTATGTCGTG
>NZ_JAOQJF010000081.1:0-1252 GCF_025567195.1 Alitiscatomonas aceti
ATAAGATATAATCAATCTTATAAAGAAAAGAGGTACACATTATGCCACAGAGTTACACCCCTGAATTTAAAAAGAAGATTGTCCGCCTTCACGAGGAAGAAGGACGCACTTACAAAAGCATCACTGCTGAATACGGCGTATCCAAAGCCAGTATTTCCAAGTGGTGCAGTGAATTTAGCAAAGAATGCCAAACAAAAGCCCTCGAAAATCCAGATATTCCAAATGAAATGGAACTTATGAAAGAGAATCTCCGATTGCGCAAGGAACTGGAAGAAGCAAAAAAGGAAAATCTCTTCTTAAAAAAAGCAGCGGCATTCTTTGCAAAGGAAATCGATTAGAGGCTTATCGATTTATTGAGCAATATCATGAGTTGTTTGGTCTACGGTGGCTCCTTCGCAGGCTTGAAATCTGTCCAAACGCGTATTATAACTACCGGAAACACAGGAAGGCGGATTATTATGCCAATAAAGCAGAAGTACACGCGCAGATTCAGGAAATCTATCATATCCACAATGGTGTTGATGGTTACCGGAGCATGAAAGTCTATCTGGAACGCAGAGGCTACTCTTACAGTACAGCTACCGTTCATAAATATATGAATACAGAGCTGGGACTCCATTCCATTGTCCGCCCAAAGAAGCCTGAATATGAGCACGGAAAACCGCATAAAATATTCGACAATAAACTTAATCAGGATTTCACAGCAGATGAAATCAACCGGAAATGGTGTACGGATTTTACATATCTGTTCCTTTCGAATCATGAGGTACGCTACAACTGTACCATACTAGATTTGCACGACCGAAGTGTGGTTGCCAGCATTACAGACCGCAGGATCACCAGCAATCTTGCCATTCGAACACTCCAGAAAGCATTGGAATCCCAACCGCCCATCAAAGGTGGCCTGATTTTGCACTCAGATCAGGGATCGCAATTTACATCAAAGGCATTCGTTGAATTCTGCGAGTCAGTAAATGTGACACAGAGTATGAGTAAGGCAGGATATCCGTATGACAATGCACCGATGGAGCGTTACTTTAACACACTGAAAAACGAGTGTACAAATCTATATGAATTTGAAACAGAAAAAGCACTCTATCAAAAAGTAGAAGAATTTGCATATGTTGACTACAATCATGTGCGTCCGCACAGTTTTAATGATTATCGTACACCATACGAAGCCCGGATGGCAGCGTAACTGATTCATGATATTTTTTAGCCACAAGTGTTACAAAAATGCTTGACCACAACA
>NZ_JAOQJF010000083.1:0-1172 GCF_025567195.1 Alitiscatomonas aceti
GTGGCTTAAAAGTTGTACCCTAAAATATCAAATCGGATTTTTGAAATTTTCTTCAAAAAACACTTGACTTTTTATTAGCAGGCTTTCAAGCAAGGGAATCGCGCTGGGGCTGGTCCTTCTTTTGTTTTGGCTTAAGGGGAGACAGCTTGGATTCCAACCCGAAGAATGGGAAAACTATTTTTTAGGGTTGTCACAGAAAAAAGTCCTCAGGATCGCCCTTGGCATATCCGGAGCTTCCATATCTGCCGCTTCATTTTTAAGCTATATATTTCTTCAAAAGACAGGGTTTCACCATGCCTTTATAATTGCGGGCCTTATGTTTGCGGGCAGTATTTTCTGGTTCTGGCACAGATGGAAGGGAGAAAAGGGAAAGGCGTATCTTCTGAAAAGGTTTTCTGAAATTCCGCAAACGATTTTAGAAAATAGAAGTAAGGGTATTAGAGGATGAAAAAAATATTAATTCATGGTACGGGCCATAAAGCGGCAAGCTGGAAGGAAACAATTTCCTGCATGAACGATCAGAAGGATATTTTATGTCCGGATTTATGCTCGATTCTGAAGGGGAAGGAAGCGGTCTATGAGAATTTATATTCTTCTTTGATCGAATACTGCAGCGCCCTGGATGGACCGTTCCACCTGTGCGGCCTTTCCTTAGGCGGGATCCTGGCATTGAATTATACGCTGGATTTTCCGGAAAAGGTAGAAACCCTTGTTTTGATTGGAACGCCTCATAAAATCCCAAAAGCGGCCCTTGGGTTTCAGAATGTGATCTTCCGGTTTCTGCCCCGGTCCGCTTTTCAGGGGATGACATTTGATAAGAAGGACACGTTCGATTTGGTAAACTCCATGAAAAAACTGGATTTCAGAAGCCGGATACAGGAAATAACCTGCCCGGTGCTGGTCATCTGTGGAGAGAAGGACCGCGTGAACAGGAAGTCGGCGTATTATTTTTCGCAGAATATAGAAAATGCGGTGCTGAGCGTTGTAGAAAATGCCGGACATGCTGTAAACGAGGAAAATCCAAAGGCATTGGCGAGAGTTTTGGATGAATATTATGTAGGAAAGGGATGATCGGGCATCTTATAAAACGATCTCTGTGAATATTTCGCGCTATGAGAGCCATCGATACGCTTTTGAGATCCACCAGTACACACAAGTGATCCACCCTTGAT
>NZ_JAOQJF010000084.1:0-1080 GCF_025567195.1 Alitiscatomonas aceti
ATGTGAAATCATCGAATTTTTGATGCAAAATTCGGTGAGATATTCCCTTTATTTATCTTGACAAAACACTCCCGAAGGGAACCATTTTGGTGGAGTGCGGAAAAATGCTCCAGCGGGGTGCGCCCAAGCTGGGCAAGGACGGAAAGCCCATGAAGGATAAGCACGGCAAGGTCATTTATGAACCTTACCGCATCAAGGTCCTAAATACCATCAACTTCAAGAAGTCCATGCACTATAACCCTTTTGCCTATATCCATAGCGAAAAGGACATCTTGAAGCTGGTCACAACGCTGATCGCCAATACCAAAGGCGAAGGAAAAGCCGGAGACGATTTTTGGGTCAAAGCAGAGACCTTGCTGTATTGCGCGCTGATTGGGTATATCCACTATGAGGCCCCGGTAGAGGAGCAGAACTTCTCCACCCTCATTGAGTTCATCAACGCTATGGAAGTCCGTGAGGATGACGAGGAGTTCAAAAACCCCGTAGATCTGATGTTTGATGCGCTGGAAGCCGAGAAGCCAAACCACTTTGCGGTGCGCCAGTATAAGAAATATAAGCTGGCCGCCGGAAAAACAGCCAAGTCGATCCTGATTTCTTGTGGTGCGCGCCTCGCGGTATTCGACATTGCAGAGCTGCGTGAGGTCACAGCCTATGATGAGCTGGAGCTTGACACTCTGGGAGACCGGAAAACTGCCCTGTTCCTCATTATGAGCGACACGGACGATAGCTTTAACTTTTTGATCTCCATGTGCTACACCCAGCTGTTCAACCTCTTGTGTGAAAAGGCGGACGATGTGTATGGCGGCAGGCTCCCGGTCCATGTGCGCTGTCTCATTGATGAAGCCGCCAATATCGGGCAGATTCCCCGTTTGGAAAAGCTGGTAGCAACCATCCGAAGCCGTGAGATCTCCGCCTGTCTGGTGTTGCAGGCGCAGAGTCAGCTCAAGGCGATCTATAAGGATAACGCAGATACCATCATCGGCAACATGGATACTTCCATCTTCCTGGGCGGTAAGGAGCCAACCACCCTCAAGGAGCTGGCTGCCGTGCTGGGCAAGGAAACCATCGACACCTACAACA
>NZ_JAOQJF010000085.1:0-1004 GCF_025567195.1 Alitiscatomonas aceti
GAAGCTTATCGCAGCTTATCACGTCTTTCATCGGCTCTTAGTGCCAAGGCATCCACCCTGTGCTCTTTCTAGCTTAACCAGATGTCTCTTCGCCGTGGGAACGGCTCCGAAACGAAGGTGCATAGCGTTGCACCCCTGGCTGTTTGTTTACATTTTTCGGTTTGCATATCTTTCGATATGCCTCGGATGTCTTGTATCTTAAATATATATCTAAGATCTTTTATTCAGTATGCAGTTTTCAAGGTACGCTCTGACTGAAGTTTATCAGTCATCAGACTCCCGGATGGCTCCGGACCTCTGATCACTGGTAAAAACCAGTTTTAACAGCAATTCCCTGCTGGAAGGGGTTAACACATCCGTCTTTGCAGGCTTCACTTTTTTCTTCCGCCCACTGGGACATGTCTGTTCTATCTATAACCCTCTCGGGTATTTTGCAAAGGGGATCCGGCACCCACCTGCTCTCCCATGCCGTCTCCAGCATAGTACCATCGGCCGCCTACGTCTTAACCGTCGTGTTCGGGATGGGAACGGGTGTTTCCCATAGGCGCATCGGCACCGGAAGTTTTGTCTTTAAGTTTCCTCAAAAACTAAACAGTACATAAAACCCTTACTTCTTCTTCCTTAGAAAGGAGGTGATCCAGCCGCACCTTCCGATACGGCTACCTTGTTACGACTTCACCCCAGTTATCAGACCTGCCTTCGACAGCTCCCTCTTTGCAGTTGGGTCACTGGCTTCGGGCATTTCCGACTCCCATGGTGTGACGGGCGGTGTGTACAAGACCCGGGAACGTATTCACCGCAGCATGCTGATCTGCGATTACTAGCGATTCCAGCTTCATGTAGTCGGGTTGCAGACTACAATCCGAACTGGGACGTTATTTTTGGGATTTGCTTGCCTTCGCAGGGTTGCTTCCCTTTGTTTACGCCATTGTAGCACGTGTGTAGCCCAAATCATAAGGGGCATGATGATTTGACGTCATCCCCACCTTCCTCCAGGTTATCCC
>NZ_JAOQJF010000086.1:0-744 GCF_025567195.1 Alitiscatomonas aceti
GTGTAGTGGCTGTCCGATACGCGGCAGATCCCGTCCGGCCACATCCGTTCATAGGGGATACTGTCCTGTGCCGATTTTCCTTTTTTGTCCGTGCGGTTGGCGCGGGCAATGGCCGCTTCGATCTGCTTCTTATCGGCGCGGGACAGCTTTTTCTTTGTCTTTACCGGCTGCACAGTTTTTTTCTCGGTTTTGCCGAACAGCCGATCCAGCCAGTTTTTGATTGCGGTGAACAATGTCATACACCTCCTTATCGAGCATTTCCTGCCGTTTTAATACGGCATAAAAGTTATTGGTCTGGTAGGGACGCTGCTTGGGACGGATCACAGCCACTTTGAGAATGTTGCCGACGATCTTTTCCAGGCCCTGCCCATGCTTTTCATACATTGCCAGCAGGAAGAAGGGCATCATGACCAGCATCATACACATGGCGGCCATGCTGTTTCCCGCAGGCTCACGGAGCAAAAAGAACAGCGGTACGCCTACAAGCGCCCCGGCGGTAAAGCAGACCAACTGCCTTCGGGTCAGATTGAACATGACCTTGGTTTTGACTTTAGTTAAATCTTTGGGTACGGGTACATAAGCCAATGTGGAAACCTCCTTCCGTTTTAATGCGCCTGAAAGACTGATTTTGCGAGACTGCCGGTTTTGAACAGCGTAAAGCACAGCAGTACGGTGTAGCCCACGCAGCTCCAGATCGCCATGATGATGTCATCTTCCAGAGCGATGTTCTGCACCAGCACAGCA
>NZ_JAOQJF010000088.1:0-638 GCF_025567195.1 Alitiscatomonas aceti
TTCTTTTTAAATTCAGGGGTGTAACTCTGTGGCATAATGTGTACCTCTTTTCTTTATAAGATTGATTATATCTTATTAGCCACTCCTGTTACAACATTAGTATAGCACTTCAATGTTCATTGCCATAAAAACGGAAGACGGCATGATTAAGGGAAAACTTTCATTCTATTGCCGGATGCTTGGCGTTAGCCGCCAGGGGTTCTACAAATATCTTGCTCATAAAGATCGCCCCTGGAAATATCAGGATCTCGCTGATGCTATGAGAGCAATCAATACAGAGGATGAATGTAATGATACCTATGGGCGTATTCGCATGTATCAGGCACTTCTCCTTAAGAAACCGGAAGGACTCAAGATTCCTAGTGAGCGAACCGTCTACAGGGTCATGGATGAAATTGGCCTTAGTCATCAACCAAAGCGTAAGCCGAATGGTATTACCAAGGCTGATCGGGAAGCTCGTAAGTCAGATGATCTTCTGAAGCGAGATTTCAAATCTGATAAGCCACTTGAAAAATGTGTAACTGACATCACAGAAATCAAGGCTGATATTGTCAATATTGGTTGACACATTTATCTCAAAGATATCACTGCCTATGCAGCCTGTTCCAGAGATTGGTAGTATCTCTGTCGCTTAATTA
>NZ_JAOQJF010000089.1:0-608 GCF_025567195.1 Alitiscatomonas aceti
AACTGTCCCCGCACCACCCCGGCGATCACGTTGCTCATCCGGTAGTTGTAGCCTACTTTCTCATGCTGGTACCAGGCCGCGTTCTCCCGGGACTGGGTGGACCATTTCCGGGCCTGGTCCGCCGCATCCTTATCATCGGTCAGAAGCATTCCCCCGGCAGAGCCGGTGATGATCTTGTTCCCGTTGAAGGAAATGGCGTTATAGGTGCCGAAGGTCCCGGTCTGCTGTCCCTTATAGGAAGCCCCCAGGGATTCCGCCGCATCCTCGATGATCATAGCCCCATGGCGTTCACAGACGGCCCGCAGCTCATCGATCTTTCCAGGCGTCCCATATAAATGGGCGATCACTGCCACGCGAACCTCTGGATACAGTTCAAAAGCCTTCTCCAGAGCCACCGGATCCATATTCCAGGTATCGTATTCGGTGTCAATGAACACCGGGACTCCGCCCTCATACACCACCGGGTTTACGGTGGCAGAAAAGGTCATATCCGAGCAGAACACCTTCTCTCCGGGCTTTACCCCGGCCAGCTTCACGGCCAGGTGGAGGGCAGAGGTGCCGGTGGCCAGGGCCACGGCATACTTACACCCCACGGTCTCACAGGCCAG
>NZ_JAOQJF010000009.1:0-131998 GCF_025567195.1 Alitiscatomonas aceti
CTCACTGAAAAAGAAATCAACAATCTTTTTCAGAACTGTATCCTCCTGGACTCCTGAGTACTATGTTTTGAGAGAAACGACGGAAGTCAGGTAACATACTCATCTGTAAAAAACAATATGAAGGATCTGATAAGACTTGCACTGATTTTTCTTGCCGCGATTTATCTTGGAAAAGCGGTATACTGTTCATTACGGCTTCTCGGGGAAGTCTGGAAGGAGCGTAGATCATGCCAGTAGGAAATCCAAAACCACAGACAATAGCGTCTGAAAGGTACCAGAAAAAAGCGGGGTACATTTCAAAGGCCTTTAAACTCAAACGCGAGGTGGCAGAATCCTTTGCTGAGGCCTGTGAGAAGGCCGGAGTAAGCCAGGCCGGACAGATTACAAAGATGATGAAAGAATTTGTTGAGGAAGTAAACCAGAATTAATAAGGCTCTTTGGGCACCTGTCACAGCGGACAGGTGCTTTTTATATGGCTGCTGACAGAAAAACAGGCAGAAAAAGGGAATTTATCGGCTTCGGGAAGGCGTAAGGTACTACCAGACCCCCGGCCCCCGTGCGGGGCGTGGAAGGCCCGGCATTTTTGGCTTTCCGGAACATTTTTTCAGGGCACTTCCTTCCTCTTTCTGGGGGCCGGACAGGAGGCGTAGAAAGATGATTGTTAATCAGAAGCAGCTGGCGGAATGCCTGGGCATCAGCTCCAGGAGAGTGCGCCAGTTAAGGGAAGAAGGGCTGTTTAAGCTGACCCAGGAAGGGAAAGGATACAACCTGGAAAAAAGCATCCAGGAATACATTGAGTACAAAGTAAATGCGGAAACGGGACGCCGGGCATCTATATCGAAAGAGGAGGTGCAGGCAGAGCATGAGGAAGTCAAGAAGCAGATCTCTCTTCTGAAGCTCCGACGGCTTCGACGGGAACTTCATGAGGCGTCCGATGTGGAAGCGTTTTTGACAGATATGCTGCTCCGGTTTAAGAACCGGCTTTTGTCGGTGCCTTCCAGGCTGGCCATGCAGATTGCCGGGGAATCTGATATCAACGAAATCATACAGATCATTAAAAAGGAACTGGGAGCGGTGCTGGAAGAACTTTCAGAGTATGATCCGGATGAAATTGACGGCGGCTCGGCCGGAGGGGACTATGATCCGGAGGAGGATGATCTGGAAGGGGAGGAGGGAGAGGACAGCGAATAAAGGAGGGGTGCCAGGGTGACGCAGAGAAGCAGGAACAGAAAGAAAACGGGACAGCTTTTCCGCCGGACCATAAAGAAGGCCCTGGCTATCCAGGACGAGATCACAGTCAGCCAGTGGGCGGAACGTTACCGGGTATTGGATGAGAGCAGCAATCTGTCCGGGAAATGGTCCAATGCGGTCACACCGTATCTGGTGGGAATCATGGATGCATTCAATGATCCCAGGATCCGGGAAATTTATCTGTGCAAAGGTTCCCAGCTGGGAGGAACAGAGGCTCTTATCAATATGCTAGGGTATATTATCTGTGAGGAGCCGGGACCGGCACTGATCGTATATCCGTCCGATGACCTGGCAAAGGATGTTTCCAATGATAAGCTGAAACCGGCGTTCCGCCTGGTTCCGGAGATCCGGAAACAGTTCAGCGAAACAAGATCGAAAGAGCTGCGGCTTAAATTTAAGTCCATGAACATTAATATTACCGGAGCCGGGTCGCCTTCAAAATTGGCATCCAGGGCAATCCGGTATCTTTTTTTTGATGAGATCGACAAAATGGGCGGGGCCAGCAAAAAGGAGGCATCTCCTTACAGCCTGGCCATGGAACGAATCAAAACGTTTAAGACCCAGAGTAAGGTGTATGCCTGTTCAACACCCACCTTAAAGACCAATTATATCTGGCAGCTTCATGACAGCGCTGATGAGGTTCGGGAGTATTTTGTTCCATGTCCGCACTGTGAGGCCATGATCCGGCTGGAGTTTAAACATATTCTTTACGACAAGGATCCGGAAAAGGACATGTCTCCTTATGAACGGGCACAGACATCCTCCTATGTGTGCCCGGAATGCGGCTGCGAGATCCTGGACAGGGATAAGCCGCGGATGCTGCGGAAGGGGGAATGGAGGGCTGTCAAAAAACGGGGAGTCGGGAACCCGAAAACCGTGGGTTTTCGGCTCAACTCTTTGTACAGCGTATTTGTAACATGGGCGGATGTAGCGGAAGAGTTTCTGAAATCGAAAGATGATCCGGAAATGCTCCAGAACTTTGCCAACAGCTGGCTGGCCGAACCCTGGGAAGATACGAAACTGAAGACAACCGAAGATCTTGTGAAAGAACGGCAGACGGAGTATGAGGAATCTGAGGTGCCGGACTGGGCTGTGGAACTGACCGGTGGCATCGACGTCCAGGAAACCAGTGTATACTGGGTGATCCGAGCCTGGGGCGAACACTGGACCAGCCAGCTGGTTGCCAGAGGACAGGCCGTGAACCTGTGGGAGGTGGACGGGATCATGAATCTGAATTATCAGAAACGGGATGGGACGCAGATGGCTCCCAGCCTGGTCCTGGTAGACTCCGGAGACCAGACGGATATGGTGTATGACTTCTGTGTGGATACTGCCGAGTATACGTTGCCCAGTAAGGGCGCGAGTAAAAAGCTGGAGACTGATTATAAGATCAGCACCATCAATAAGGCCGGTTCCAGGGCTACGGGGCATCCGCTTGTCATGGTGGATACTTCCAAATATAAGGACCGTATCGCGGCCCGTATGGCCAGGAAAAACGGAAATGGTGCCTGGATGGTATTCCGGGGAATTGACGATGAGTATGCTGCCCAGGTCACTGCAGAACACAAGATCAATGAACGTCAGGCAAATGGAAAGATTGTCCAGAAGTGGGTTCCCAAAGGCAGCCATAAGGATAACCATTACCTGGACGCGGAGGTATATGCTATGGCGGCTGCGGATATCCGCGGGGCGAGGACCTGGCATCTGGACAAATATGAGCCGTCGGAGGCTCCTAAAAAATCCCGGTCTGGCTCTGAGGCGAAGGAAGAGCAGTGGATCCGGGAAAATGAACTGGAGGGATGGATATAAGATGGAAGAACAGAATGGTACAGCAAGAGAGCAGTTAGAAAATATCAATGAGGCAATTTACAACATCCTGGCGGGTGGTCAGAGCTATAAGATCGGATCCAGGTCTCTGACCAGGGCAGATCTGGCCACGCTGATCGCAGAGAGGAACCGGCTGGAGTCCCAGCTGGATGGCGGCGGCTCTTTACTTGCGGGAGCATATGCCGCAGATTTCGGTCCGGATAACAGGAGGTAGCCATGAATATCATTGACAGTATTGCCGGATACATAAGTCCACGGTGGGGTGCTCTGCGTGCTGAATGGCGGAATACGCTGGAGGCATACAGAGGAAATTATGACGCCGGGGCGGATGGAAGGCTCCAGAGCCAGTGGAATATCCAGAACCTGTCTGGGGAAATGACGGACCGGTATGACCGGGACCGGGTCCGGGCCAGGGCGCGGGACCTGGAAAGAAATTCAGATACCATGAATTCGGTCGTCCGGGCATTCCGCCGCAATGTGATTGGGAGCGGCATCCACATACGGGTGACAACCGGGGATGCGGATATCAACGAAACACTGGAGAAAATGTGGAAAAAGTGGTGCAAACGGTTTAACTGTGATGTGACTGGCCAGCAGTCCTTCACCCAAATCGTCCGGATGTGTATCCAGAGAAAGATCGTGGATGGCGGGATCCTGGTCGTGAAGCGGTATACGAACCAGGGAATCCTTCCTCTTCAGCTCCAGATTTTAGAGGTGGATGAGCTGGATATTTCCCAGCTTGCGCCAAAGAGGAAAGGGAACCGGGTTGTAGGCGGAATTGAATATAACCGGTGGAACCGGCCGGAGGGGTACTGGATCCGGCAGTATTCCATTGACGGATACACCCAGACAGAGCCGGTTTACATCGAGGCTAAGGATGTGGTTTTTTATTTTTCCAAGAAGCGGCCATCCCAGATCCGGGAGATTTCGGATCTCAGCCCGTCCCTTACCAGGATCAAGGATATGAACGAGTTCATGCATGCGGTGACACTGAAGGAAAAGATCGCAGCCTGTCTGGCAGTCTTTATCAAACGGATTGCTTCGATTGGAGGGCCAGGTCGCGGGTCACATAAGGCGGGGCCGGATGCGACGTATGCGGGAAAACGGGTGGTCCCAGGAATGATCATGGAGCTGAATGCCGGAGACGAGGCGCAGATGCTGAACCCGGCCGGGCAGGGGACAGACGCCACATCATTTATAAAGACATTGCAGCGGATGGTATCATCCTCCAATGGCCTGTCTTATGAATCCACATCCCGGGATATGTCTGAAACAAATTATGCGTCAGCAAGGCAGTCTATGATTGAAGATGATCTGACGTATGGAGAGGAAAGAGAGATTTTGGTTGAAAATTTTCTGGATGAGATCTATGAGTCGTTTGTGATCTCCTGCTGGCTGAAGGGTGTGATTCAGGCGGCAGATTTCTGGGAAAACCTGGAACGGTATCTGTCCCATGAATGGGTGGTGATCCCCAGACGATGGATCGACCCATATAAGGAGGCCAGCGCCAACAGCGTGGCATTAAAGACTGGGCAGAAAACATTCCAGCAGTCCTGTACGGAGAATGGCCGGGACTGGAAACAGGTAATTGATGAAATGGCAGACGCCAGGGATTACGCCAATGACCGGGGAATCGACCTTATGGCCATGATCTCCGGCCGGGATCCCGGCAGCAGTGAAATGGAGGAGAGTTATGGGCAGAGTGCAGATCAGGGAAAGGCCTATGCGGAAGAATCCGAAGGGAGAGAATGATTTTTTTCCGGTCCGGTTTATGGATGCGGGAATCCGTTCCATGGAGGGCGAGGGAAATAAAAGAAGGTTTGAATTGTCCTTTTCTTCTGAGGAACCGTATGGCCGGTGGTTCGGGTCCGAGATCCTGGACCATACGGAGGGGTGCATGGATCTGGAACGGTTAAACTCCATCGGAGTCCTTTTATTTAACCATGACACAGACCGGGTACTGGGAAAGGTGGAAAAGGCCTGGAATCAGGAGAACCGGGGAATGGCCGTGGTGGAGTTTGACGATGATGAAGCTGCGGAAACGATCCGGAAGAAGGTGGCCGGGGGAACCTTAAAGGGAGTTTCAGTCCGGTACAGCGTGGATACCTGGGAGGAGGTCATGGCGGGAAAGAAATCCTCTGACGGACGGTTTATGGGCCCCTGTTACATTGCTAAAAAATGGACACCGCTGGAGATCAGCATCGTATCCGTACCGGCGGATCCGACGGTCGGTGTGGGGAGGGATTTTGCAGGTGAGAACGGAGCCACAGGCTCTGGGCTGGACGTTTTTGAACGGATGGTTCGGGTGAACGAGAACCGGATAAAGAAAAGATAGTAACCAGAGCGTCCTTCATACGGGGGCGTTCTTTTTATACTCAAAATCAGACGGAAGGGAGGGGAAGAACATGAATAATATGGAACAGGCCATGAGGAAAGCCGTTGCGGCGCTTACGGGTAAAAAGGAACCGGAGGTTCCGGCAGGATCCATGGAACAGATCTGTGAATTTCTCGCAGAGCACTACAAAGCGCCATCGGGTCCGGCGTTTACCCAGGTCCAGGCCCCGGCAACAGCCGCCGGTGAGACGCCGACGAAAGCCGAGTATGACGCCCTGGTGCAGAAGCTGAAGGACGCGGGAATCTTTAAATAATGATAAAAACAGATGCCGGAGAACATCCGGGGAAGGAGAATGGAATGACAGTACAGGAAATGATTGCAAGACAGAGACAGATCACTGACCAGGCGCGGAGTGAGGGCCGGGATCTGACGGAAGCGGAAAAGGCGGAGTTTGACAGACTCCAGGGACAGATCGATGCCGGAGACGGAAACCGTGGCTCGGCCACAGGCGGACAGGAACCTCCGGCATCTGCTCCCGGGAAAGAGGATCCGGATGCGGCGGGACAGAGGGCGGCTCTGGCGGAGCGTGCGCGGATCAGCGAGATCCAGGGACTCTGCCGGAAATTCGGAGTGGACCCGGACCCGTTTGTTTCCAGGGGAGACAGTATTGACCAGGTCCGGGCGGCTGTACTGGACCAGCTGGAAAGAAATGGATCGCCTGTTTCAGTCCGTGTTACTGCGGATGCAGGGGACAAGAAACGGGCTGCCATGGTGGACGGGATCCTTTTAAGGAATAATATTCCTGTGGAAACGCCTGCAGAAGGCGCCAGGGAGTTCCGCGGTACGTCCTTAAGGATGATCGCAGCCAGCTGTCTGGCGGAGGAGGATAGTGAAAACAGCAGAAATTATTATATGATGGGGGCCAACGAGCTGTTTGAAGAGACCATGAGAAGGTCATTTTACAATCCGTCTTCTGCTTTTCCGGCCATCATGGACCAGACCATCCGGAAGGCCTATGTGGAGGGCCATAAGACAGCGCCCGTAACCTTTGACCAGTTTACCTCCAGGGGTACGCTTACAGATTTTAAGAAGGCGGATAATTATTATATCCAGGGCAGCTTCGGGGAATTTCTGGAGGTACCGGAAAACGGGGAATTAAAGCATACGCTTCCGACGGACGAAAAGCTGCCCCAGAGACAGCTTAAGACCTATGGTCGTCAGTTCACCATGTCCCGTCAGGCGTTTATCAACGACGACATGGGAGTTGTCACCACACTTCCGGCCAGGGCAGCAAGGGCATCCAGGACCACGATCAACAACCAGGTATATAAGGTCCTTACCGGCAGCCAGAAGATTTATGACGGAAAGCCGCTGTTTACGGCGGAGCATAAAAATATCCTGGCACAGGGAACTGAGATCAGCCAGGAGGCAGTCCAGTCGATGATCCTGGCGCTGGGCGGCCATAAAAAGAAAATGGATGGCGTGGACCAGGCCGTCATTATCCGGCCAGCTGTAATGGTGGTTCCTCTGGGGTATAAATTCCAGATGTATACGCTGTTCCATTCCACGACCATCAGCGCATCCGGAACGGTAAATCCTCTTTACCAGTATAAGGATATGATCCAGGTTGTGGAGGACGCCACCTTAAACGCTCTGATCCCTTCCGGCCCGATCCCGTGGTACCTGGTTGGCGATGCCAATGATACCGATTTTATCCAGGTGGACTACTTAAACGGCCAGGATATTCCCAATATCCGCCGGATGGAGGCCCCGGGACAGCTGGGTTTCGTGTGGGATGTGTATCTGGACTGGGGCATTACAGTGCTGGATTACCGTGGGGCTGTGAAGAATCCGGGCGTGGAAATTAAAAGCCCCATTGCACTGGCGTAAGGAAAGGAGAAAAGATTATGGCAAAAACTGCGGCATACTGGCAGAAAGGCGACAGCCTGGATTATACGAACAAAACGGACCAGACGATCCCGGCCGGGACCGTGCTGGTATTCGGGAAACGGATGGGAGTGGCCGGGACAGAGATCCCGGCCGGGGAGACTGGTTCCATCCATGTAACAGGAGTGTTTGAGATCCCGAAAAAGAGCGGGGTCGCCCTGGTGATGGGGGATCCGGTGACATTTACGGATGAAAATGGTATTGATAAGGCATCTTCAGATCCTATGGGGTATGCGGTCAGAGACGCGGCGGCGCAGGATGCGGCTGTGCTCGTCAAGCTTCCGGGGTGATCATGAAGGGGTTTAAGGATATCGTGAGGGCAGATGCATCAAGAATCTTTTTAAATCCGGAGGAGTTCGGGGAGACGCATATCATCAACGGGAAGGAGTATAAGATCGTCCTGGATGACAATGAAGAGGTGGAACGGCGGATCACAAAGGGAGCTTTTGCATACCGGGAGGGAAATTACCGGGTGCAGAAGCTCTTTTATGTGGCGGCGGAGGCGTTTGGACGGCTTCCGCCGGTGGGCCGGAATCTTTCCCTGGATGGAAAGGATTATATCATTACAGACGCGGCGGATGAATCCGGGATCTATTCTATCAGTCTGGAGGCGGTGCGGTCGTGATTGCGGTTTCAGTGGATGAGGGATCCTTAAGGGAAGTGGAGGCGGCTCTTCTGGCGGCGGGACAGAACCCGAAGGCAGAAATGAAGCGGGTTTTAAACCAGGTTGCCGGTGAAACAGAAAAGAAACTGTACCAGAAGGTCATGGAGACGTATACGGTGAAGCGGCGGGCATTTCCCAAAGATATCCTGAAGTTAAAAAAGGCGGCCCAGTCGAATCTTAAGGCTGTGATCCTGGTACAGAGCGGGCCGCCGGCATTAAGACGGGGATTTAAGGTAAAGAAAAACGGAAAGAAGAAAGCAGCCCAGGCTGTGGTAAAGAAAAACGGGGATATGAAGGAGCTGGTGGTGGATGGACGGAAGGCCTTTGTGACCACCATGCACAACTCCGGAGAAGGAGCGGAGGATCATGTGGCTGTTTTCCAGCGGATCGGGAAGGGGAGGATCATGAAGCAGCCGGGAAGCCATTCCAGGGCATCCGGGAAGCGGCTGGAGAAGCTCCGGAAAAATGATCACAGAGCGGCCATTAAGGAGCTGTTCGGTCCCAGCGCATCCAAGATGTCAGAGGTGATGTTCCTGGAGATGTACGGGGATGTGGGAAGGGTGCTTTTAAACGAGATGCAGAAGGCCATAAGCCAGGGAGGTAAGAAATGACAGTCAACGCGCTCCATGAAGCGATCATAGAACGGCTGGAGGAGGAGCTGAACCGGATGGCCTGCTTTGCGGATAAAAGGATCCGGGGCTATTCCCATGATATCCCGATCCTGGATTACCGGGAGGATGAGGAGGACGCGGTTTTCCCGTACTTTAAGGTCCGGACCACGGATGTGGATATTAAAGAGGAGGACAGCCGGACAGAGACGTATATCCTGGTGGGGATCCGGGAGAGTGACCGGAGCATGGCCGGATATTTTGTTCTTTTTTCTGTTCTGGAGAAAATTGCGATGTCATTACGGCAGAACTGCATTGCGGGTCCGTTCTGGTGTGAGCGGGAAATGAAACTGGTGATTGAAGAGGATGAGGATTTTTCTTATCCATATTTTTTCGGATGTCTGAAAACAAACTGGAATATTCCGGAAATTGCCGAGGAGGAGGTGACTGAATTTGCGAACAAAGGGTGATGGAGGAAAGGCAGAGCGTACCGGCGGATCCAGTACGGCCAGGGGAATCGTTATGTACCTGGGGACGTCTGTCCACGGGATCATCCAGTCCGGAACGTCCTATAAGAACGGGCTGCCGCCAAAGGCAGCGGCCCTGGCGGCGCTGCATCCGGTTTTCCTGGAATTGTTTGTGCCGGTGGACGGACTGGCCAGGGCCAGGAAAGAACTGGCGGAGCCGGGGAGCCGGTTGCGCGGGGTTTATGAAGAGGCAGTAAAAATTCTTGAAAGATAGGAGAGTGCACATGTATAAGCATGGAATTGAGGTAACAGAGCTGGCGACCAGATATGAGGATCCATTGGCGACCCGGTTCGGCGTCCAGGTAGTAGTCGGGACGGCTCCGGTGTTTAAGGTAGATGATCCGGACAGTGCTGTGAACCGCGCAGTCCGGGTTTCTTCTATGGACGAGGCGGAAAAGTATCTGGGATACAGCGACGAATGGGAAAAATTTTCTTTGTGTGCCAGCATGAAGGCCAGCTTTGGTCTGACCAACGTATATCCGGTGATCTTTATTAACGTGCTGGATCCGGCAAAACATAAGAAGACCAATGACTTAAAGGAGTATCCGGTGACAGACCACCAGATCACCCTGGAACCGTCCTATGTTTTAAAAGGCAGTGTGGCCATTAAGAAAAAGGATTCGCCGGAGACGGTGTATGAGGCAGATAAGGACTATATTTTAAAGTATGACGACCAGGACAGGTTAAAGGCGGTGTTCCTTTCTTCTGGAACAGCCTATGAAGAAACAAACGTTACAGTAGAATGCGATAGTCTGGATCCGGAGGCTGTGACAGAGGAAGATATCATCGGCGCATACGACGAGGATGCCGGAAAGGAGAGCGGCCTGGAGGTGATCCGGACGATCTATCCGCTTTATGGCATTGTGGGGGCGCTTCTTCTGGCTCCAGGCTGGAGCACCAGGGCAAATGTGGCGGCTGCGCTCCAGGAGAAATGCCGCAGCGTCAACGGCGTGTTCCGGTGTGAGTGTGTTCTGGACCTGGATACAAAAAAGGCGAAAAAGTACACCGAATGCAAGGCGCTGAAGGACAAGGACGGATATACCGGGGAAAGCGCCATTGTTCTCTGGCCTGCGGTCCGTGTGGATGGAAAGGTAATGCCGTATTCGGCTGTATATGCGGCAATGGCCAGCTATATTACGGCCACCAACGGAGATGTTCCGTATCTGTATCCGTCCAATAAGCTGTTAAATATAGAGGCAGCGGTCCTGGATGACGGAAAAATGACAGAGGTGACCCTGGACCAGATCCAGGCGGCTTACTTAAACGGTGATGGGATCGTGACCGTGATCCATGATTCCGGTCTGAAGAGCTGGGGAAATAACTGTGCCTGTTATCCGGAGGTCACGGATATGAAGGAGCGGTGGATCGCCTGCCGCCGTATGTTCACCTATGTGGCCAATTATTTCATCCTCAATTACCTGTCTGAGCTGGACGAGCCGATGAACAAAAACAAGATCGATGATATCGTCAACAGCTTTAACATCTGGGGCAACAGTCTGGTATCCAGGGGGATGTGCGCCGGTCTGCGGGCAGAATACAGAGCCCAGGACAACACATCCAACGATCTGTTAAACGGAAAGCTGAAGGTCCGTTTCTTCATTGCCCCGTTTACGCCGCTGGAGTATATTGAGGCAGCAACGGAGTTTGATGTGAAGACGTTACAGGCATCGATTCTGGGAGAGGAGGCATAAGGATGAGCAAGGGATATATGCCCAGTGTGATCAACCGGTTTAATATTTATCTGCGCAAAAACAGATTATTCGGCCATACTGGAGAGGTGGAGCTTCCGGCGGTGAAGTTTTTGACGGAGACCCTGGAAGGGGCCGGTGTGGGAGGAACTATGGATATTGCCGTGACCGGTCTTACTGAAAACATGGAGATTTCCATTCCGTTTACCTGTATCAGCCAGGATATGGCCAGGATGCTGGATCCGACAGAGCCTCTGGATCTTACCCTGCGCGGTGCAGTACAGGCCATGGACCAGGGTTCCGGAAGAATGACATTCCAGGACCTGAAGGTGGTGATCCGGGGATTTACAAAGGAGTATACGCCGGGGACCTTAAAGGCCGGAGCCAAAATGTCCGGCAGCATCGCAGCCAATATGACTTATTATAAGATTGAGTATGACGGAGATACATTCCTGGAGATCGACAAGCTGAACGATGTATGCATCATCAACGGGAATGACGTTCTGGCGGAAGTCCGGGATATGTGTTAGGAGGAGGAAGCATGAGCAGAAAAGAAATTCTGAAGCTGAAATTAAGCGAGCCGGTCCGGTATGACGGGAAGGAGATCACAGAGCTGGATCTTTCCGGCTATGAGATGCTGACATTAAAGGATCTGACGGAGATCTACGCGGCGTATGAGGCCTTCGGCGGAGGCAGTGTGATCATGCAGGAGTCAGATCTCCGGTTTGCCCAGTGTGCGGCCGCCCGTGTGGCCGGACTTCCGGTGGAGGCCCTGGACCAGCTCCGGGCCAGGGATGCCGTACGTTTAAAGAACATGACCTACCGTTTTTTCTACATGTAGGCATCCGGGGGGCATTGGATGTCCGGGAGGCCAGAAAGACCTGTATTTATGTGGCAAGGTTCACAAATACAGGTCTTGATTTTTATTACGGCCTGCCGCTTGGGGAGCTGAACCGGTTTACCGGGGATGCGGTGGAAGTGATGAAGGAGATCCGGCGGGCAGGAAAGGGGTGAAAGTATGGCGTCTAAAAAGGGACAGTACCAGCTGGGGATCGAGATCTCTGGAAAGACGAACCGGTCTTTAAAGGGAGCGGTGGACAGCGCCCAGGGGGATGTGGAACGGCTCAGACGGAAGATGTATGCGTCCGGCCGGGATATGGAACGGGCATTCTCAAAGATCGATACCAGAGGCCTTAAGGCGTTAGACAGGGCGGCAGATCTGACTTTCAGCGGAATGGTGAAATCGGCGAAGGCTGCAGCTGCGGGAATCAGCGCAGCTGTGGCAGTATCCTTTGGATATGGCGGTTCGTTTGAAAAACAGATGAGTACCGTGCAGGCGATTTCCCAGGCCTCCCGGTCAGAAATGGACATGTTAAACGCGGCGGCCCAGGAAATGGGCCGAACGACGCAGTTTTCCGCCACTGAGGCCGGACAGGCAGAGGAGTACATGGCCATGGCTGGCTGGAAGGCAAAGGAAATGGTCGCTGGCCTTCCAGGGATCATGAACCTGGCGGCTGCATCCGGCGAGGATCTGGCATCCACTTCGGATATTGTGACCGACGCCCTGACAGCCTTCGGGCTGGCCGCACAGGATTCCGCCATGTTTTCAGACGTCCTGGCCCAGGCCAGCAGCAGTTCCAATACCAATGTGGCCCTGATGGGTGAAACCTTCAAGTATGTGGCTCCGGCAGCCGGAGCCATGGGATACAGCATCCAGGACATGGCCGTCAGCATCGGACTTATGGCCAATGCGGGGATCAAGGGATCCCAGTCCGGTACTGCTCTCCGGAGTACCATCACAAGGCTTGCAAAGCCCACGGCGGAATCCGGAGCAGCCATGGAAGACCTGGGAATCGAGATCACCAACGCAGACGGCTCCATGAAGTCCTGGGCTGAGGTTGTGGACCAGATGCGCACCGGGATGCAGAAATTAACGGCAGACCAGAAGGCCAGCTATGCGGCCATGCTGGGCGGCCAGGAGGCTATGTCCGGTCTTCTGGCAATCGTGAATGCCAGCGATGCGGACTACCAGAAGCTGACGGAGGCGATCAATAATTCTTCCGGAGCGGCACAGAGGATGGCAGAGATCCGGATCGATAATCTTGCTGGGGATGTGACGTTATTAAAGAGCGCTGCCGAGGGCGCCGGGATCGCCATGTACGAGGGGCTGGTGGATCCGGCCAGGGAGGCAGTCCAGGGTCTCACGGAAGGGGTCAATGCCTTTACAGAGAGCCAGTTCCTGGAGGACCTGGTACGGATGGCCCCCACGGCCCGCAGAGAGCTGAAGGATTTCGGCGAGAGCGCTGCAGGGGCCTTTAAGCCTCTGGTGGAGGCGGGGAAGTGGATGGCAGACCATCCCCAGGTGATCACCGGGACCCTGGCCGGGATCACTTCTTCCATGGCAGCGTTTAAGGCAGTAAAGGCCGCCAGTGCGCTGCCGAAGCTTCTGATGTCTGTGTCCGGTGTGCTGGGCGCATGGCCGGTGGCAGCCGCCGGACTTGCCGTGGGCGGGATCGTGGGGATCGCCGCCGCAGTGAAGACGGCAGACCAGCGTCTGAAGAAGCAGAACCTGGCAGACCATTTCGGGGACATCAGCCTGTCCATAAAGGACCTCCGGCAGATATCCCAGGAGATGGTAAAAACGAAGTCCCTGGAAAAGATGGGGGAGGCCATGAAGGCCTTTGACGGGGTGGATACCTTAAAGAAATCCTTACAGGACAACGTGGATACCCTGGAAAAGATGAACTGGAAGGTGTCTGTGGGACTGGAGCTTTCTGAGGATGACCGGCAGAGCTATCTGGATAATGTGGAGTCTTTTATTAACGGCTCAAGGGAACAGGTGCTGGAGATTCAGTATGCCATGCAGTTAAACCTGGAGGGGCTTGCGGGTGAGGATGAGACCGGGACAGCCTTAAAGGAGCAGTTTTCGAGGTTTTATACGGATCAGTATGAGGAGCTGACCAGGCTGGGAGACGAGCTGGGCCAGGTGGTCGGGGACGCCTTCGAGGACGGGATGCTGGACATCGATGAGGCGAGGGCGATCCAGGAACTGCAGCAGAAAATGAGCCGGATCACCAGCGCGCTGGCAGTCAGTGAGTTTGATGCCAATATGCAGGTGATTACAGAGGGCTATGCCGGAAACCTGGATGCGGAGTCTTTCCAGAATCTCCAGGCGGAGATGATGGATCAGGTGGAGGTGTCGGAGAAAAAGCTGAAGGAATCCCTGACCTATGGCTATGCCGGGCTGAATGCCCAGTTGAATTCCGGGAGCATCAGCCAGGATGAATATGATCTTCAGCATGAGTATCTGTCTGGCCAGTACCAGACCCAGCTGGCGGAGGTGCAGGCAAAGGCAGTCAGCTACCAGGTGGAGACCATCAAAAGGCATTATGCCGAGGAGCTGGCAGCTGCGGGGCCGGAACTGGAGCAGAGGACTGGAGAGCTGTTAAATGAAACACTGGCAGCAATCCAGAATGGTGCATCGCCAGAGACAGAATGGGGAACATACGCCCTCCGGATGCAGGATGTATGGCAGTATTCCGGAATCGATCCAACAACGCTGTCTGCGCTGAAGGAACTTTATGAACCTCTGTATGAAAGTGTAAATCAGCTGAATGAATTGAAAAACACCCTGGCGGAAAGCGGCATGGAAATCCCGGCGGCTCTGACTGAGGCCATATCAGAAAGTGCGGATCTGGGGCTGATCGCCGGGAATGTGGATGCGATCATGGAGGTGACAGCGGATCATGTGGCAGCCAGCCCGGAGGCGGCAGAGATCGTAAGGGTCAGCGCAGAACAGGGCGGAAAGGTTCCGGAGGCGGTGGCGAGGGGGATCCAGGATCCGGAAAACCAGGCGAAGATTACGGATGCTGTAAAGCAGATGGAAGACTATACCAACCGGATGATCCGCGGAATGAACATTGATGGAAAGATAAATGTGGATCTGGGTGCATCCGGAAGCCGGCCTGCGGCTGCATCCCTGGAGCGGACAGTACTGAATGCCAGAGCCATTGCCCATCATGCCCGCGGTGGACTGATCGAGCAGCCGACTCTGTCGTACTTTGCAGAGGAGGGGCCGGAGATGGCTATTCCCATCGAGGATACAGATCATGCCCGGGGGCTGTGGGCCCAGGCCGGGAAGCTTCTGGGAGTGTACCAGGAAAGCCAGGGGAACAGCTATAGGAATTACTACCGGGAGATTACGGCTGGACCAGCGGCCGCTCTGGAAACGGGGTCCCAGGGCATTGCCGGAGGGCTGATGGCCGCATTCGCACCGGTCCAGAATTTTTATGGAGATGTAAAGAAGGAAGATGTGGAGGCAGCCAACCGGAGCAGCTATGAGGAGTTTCTGGAACATATCGACCGATTCCTGTTTGAGAGAAGGCGGGTGGCATTTTAAGAGCTTATGGAAAAATACAGAACTATCCAGGGAGATACCTGGGACAGGATCGCCAGGAGATTTTACGGGGATGAGCGGTATCTGGACCTTCTGATGGAAGGAAACCCGGAGTGCCTGGAATATCTCATATTCCCGGCCGGAGTGGAGCTTCTGGTTCCGGAGAAGCCAGGATCAGGGTCCATGGATCTGCCGCCCTGGAGGAGGTAAGTAATGGAAATGAGGCCCAGAAAATTCGGGATCCGCCTTACCTATAACGGGGCGGATGCAGCAGACGAGATCACAGCGGACCTTCTGGATTTTTCGTACTCAGACGCCCTGGAAGAATCCGATTCGGCTTCCATTACACTAAAAGACGACCGGGGGAGATGGGCCGGTGCCTGGACTCCCAGGACCGGAGACCGCATTGATCCTGTGATCTGTCTGGAAAATTGGGGAAAAGACCGGATCCCGGAATTAAATTGTGGAGAACTGCTCCTGGATACGTTCTCCCTGTCCGGATATCCAGGGAAGCTCCAGCTGGAGGCAGTCTCTGCACCGGCGGATACAGCTTTTACAGAGACGAAGCGGTCACAGACCTGGGAATCGGTGACGATCTGCCAGGTAGCGGGGGAGATCGCTTCCCGGTATGGTCTGGAATGTGTGTATGATGCCGATGAGATCACTATAAAACGGATGGAGCAGAATAAGAGGCCGGACAGTGAATTTTTAAAGGAGCTGTGCAGCCGGTACGGACTGATCTTAAAGATCTATAACCGGCGTCTGATCGTGTTTTCTTATGAAAATTATGAAAAAAGGGAGCCGTCAGGAATCATCACGCCGCAGACTCCGGGGCTTTCATGGACGTATAAAAGTACGGTTCACGGGACCTATACCGGAGCTAGGATCAGCTATACGCCCCCTAAAAAAAGAAAAACCGTGGAGATTACCGTGGGGAGCGAAGAGCGGCTGTACTACTCCAACGAAAAGGCGGAGAGTGAGGCGGATGCAGAACGGCTGGGACTGGCGGCCATGCGGATGGCCAACCGGAAGGGAACGGTCATGACGGTACGGATGATGCCGGATCTTAAATATGTTTCGGGCAGTGTGCTGATGGTTTCCGGATTCGGAAAACCGGATGGAAAATACCTGGTCAATAAGGCAACCCATTCCATGAGCAGCAGCCAGTATATGATGAATCTGACGCTTTTTAAGATCCAGGAAGGAGAAAATGCATGAACGATGATACTGTAAGGGTCGGGCTTGTTTCCAGTGTGAACCAGGATACGGGAATGGTACGGGTCACGTATCCGGACCGGGACCGGGAGGTGACGCCGGAGCTGCCGTTTTTTAAGATGGGGAACGAGTATCAGATGCCGGAGGTCAACGACATGGTCCTTGTCCTTCATCTCAGCAATGACAGTTCCATGGGAATTGTGATGGGGGGCTTCTGGAATGATGAGGAGCTTCCTGTTTCCGGAACGGATGTGTTCCGGAAGGGATTTTCCAGGGATGGAAGATCCTTTCTCAGGTTAGCTGCCGGGACTCTTTTACTGGAGTCTCCGGATCTGGCATTTGGCTGCGCAGCCGGACAGATTTCCGTGGCAGAGATCCTGGAAATGAAACGGAAGGTAGATGCGCTGTAAAGGAGTGGTGGAATGGCTGTTATAGGAATGCTGGGAGGAATCCTTTTCCAGGTCAGCGACAGGCAGGTGCTGAATTTTTCAAAGCTCCAGCGGAGCGTGTCCGGGAAATGGTCCCAGTATGACGTACTGGGGAGAAAGGCGGTGTCTGTATTTCTGGGGCCGGAGCTCCAGGAAGTGACATTAAATGTAACTCTGAATGCGGCTCTGGGCGTGAAACCCCGGCAGCTCCTGGAGCTGATGGCCCGTATGGTGGAATCGGGGACTCCGGCTGTTCTTCTTATAGGTCCCAGAAGGATCGGACAGAACCAGTGGGTGCTTACAAAGAGCAGCGAGGCCTGGAACCGGGTATATGCACATGGGGAACTTGTCCAGGCGGAAACATCACTGACTCTTAAGGAGTACGTGGCGGAGGTTATCACATGAATTATGAAATTTTATTCCAGGGAGATCTCCAGGAGGATGAGAGGCTCCAGAGGGATTTCCGGGTCCTTCTGGCCACCAGGGCCGGCAGCCAGCCTGTGGACAGGGATCTTGGAATTGACTGGTCGTGTCTGGATGGGCCGCCGGAGGCTGCCGAGGTCATGTTCCGGATGGAGGTGGAGATAAAAACAGAAAAGTATCTTCCGGAGCTGGAGATCGACAGGATCGATTTCATCCGGGAGCCGGGAGGAGTGAAGCCCCGGATTTTCTGTCACAGAAAGGAGGGGACGGACCGTGGACGGAATCAGAACGGAGCTGGAGAGTTATCCAGAAGTCAGCTTTATTGACCATCTGGGTTTTTCTGACTTTCTGGCATCGGTGATACAGGATTACCAGAACGCATACAGGGAAGAAACCGGAAAAGATGCTGTGCTGGGAAAAGCGGATCCCATGCGGATGCTTTTGTATACCTGTGCAATGATGATCTATCAGGGATATCAATATGTGGACTATAGTGGGAAGATGGGGCTTTTAAAGTACAGTACAGGAGAATATCTGGACCAGCTGGCAAGCCTTAAAAGAATCCGGAGACTGGAGCCGCAGCCAGCGTCCACGACGTTCCGGTTTACGCTCTCAAAGGCCCAGAAAGAGGTGATCGGTATTCCAAAGGGGACCCGGGCCAGGGCGGGCGACCTGTTCTTTGCCACGACCCTGTACGCGGAGATACCGGTGGGAGAGGAGACTGTGGACGTTCCGGCGGTGTGCTTAAGCACCGGCACTGCTGGGAACGGATATCTTCCCGGCGAGATCAATGTGCTGGTGGATCCGGTCAATTATGTGGACCGGATCGAAAATCTGACGGAAACAGCCGGAGGAACAGACCGGGAGGACGATGATGCCCTGGCGGAGCGTGTATACCTGGCACCCCAGGGATATTCGGTGGCGGGACCGGAAGGTGCGTACAGATTCTGGGTCAGATCTTACAGCCAGCTGGTACAGGACTGTTTTGTCACGTCAGAATCACCAGGAGAGGTGGACATATATGTCCTTCTGGAGGACGGGGAGCTGCCTGGAGAGGATTTTATTTCCGGTCTTCAGGACTTTCTGGATGATGAGACAAGGCGGCCCCTGACGGATCATGTGGTGGTAAAGGCACCGCAGACGGTGGAATACACCATTGAAGGCACATACTACATCAGCCGGGACCGGCAGGAGATGGCGGCAGTGATCCAGAAACAGGTGGAGGCGGCGCGGGATGAATTTATCCGCTGGCAGAAAAGCGCCATCGCCAGGGATATCAATCCCTCCAGGCTGATCTATGGACTGGTTGCCGCAGGAGCTAAGTGGGTGGATCTGAAATCCCCGGGATTCCAGAAGATGGAAGGGGCCAGCGTTGCGGTCGCATCCGGGGTGAATCTGGCATACGGAGGGGTGCAGGATGAGTGATATATGGAGCACGTTTCCATGGGATCTGATCCCGGACAGTCTGAAGGCAGAAGAAACCAGAGCCTTCAGTACTGCTATGGGAAATGCATTTCACAGAATGCTTCCGTATACAGGCAGGGTTTCCGGACATGCATCCATAGATATGCTTCCGGATGAGATCCTGGATCTGCTTGCGGTGGAATTAAAGACCCAGTATTACAGGGAAGATCTTCCGCAGGATACAAAAAGGGAGCTGATCCGGCAGACTATTCCATGGTATATGCAGGCAGGGACCCCGTCCGTGATCCGGGAGTATCTTGGTACTGTGTTTGATGGAGGGAAAACGGAGGAGTGGTTTTCCTACGGCGGTAAGCCGTATTATTTCCGGGCCTATGTGTATGCAGAAAGCCATGAGATCCCTCTGGGCTATGGGGAGGAGGTAAAGCAGCAGATCCTGGCTTATAAAAACGTCCGGTCATGGCTGGAGTATTTTGCCTGGGTTATCCAGTCCTGGTATCAGGTCTGCGTCTGTTATCAGAATGCAGTAACGCTGCAGATGACCTTCTGGCCCAGGCAGAACCTGGAGGTGCTGTATCTGGACAGGACATGGGATCTGGATGGGAGCCGGAAGCTGAACGGATACCGGGCAGACCATTTCGTGGACCTGTACCCGGTCCACGGGACCGTTCTGGTTCAGATTCCAGAGCCGGTCCGATATGGCCAGACCGTTTGTTTTGAGGGAATGGCCATCGGGACTGTCCGGGCCGGGGCGGAAACGGTGGTATTGCTTGAATCCCGGATCCCGGAACCAGTGGAGCTGAAGACATGTGCCAGGATCCAGGGAAAGGCCGTACAGGAAATATCCGTGGGGAAGCTGGAGGTTATGACGGTCAATATACTGGACGGGACCTGGAAGTTAGATGGAAGCCGGAAGCTGAATGGCGGAAGAACGGTTTTGTGATGAAGGAAGGAGATAACATATGGCAGATTCAAAGGGAATTATTACGGTTATTGGAAGGAAGAAACTGTGTAAGGCACATGCCGGGGATATTACCCTGCCTCCGATCACACAGATCGCATGGGGAGACGGGGGCGTTACGGAGGATGGAGTACCAAAGGCAACGACAGGAAACGAAATATCGTTATATAACGAGCTGTTAAAAAAGAATATTTCCGGCCATATGTATCCGGTTGAGGATGAGACGACATGCCGGTACAGCGGGATCCTGGACAAGGGAGAACTTACAGGTAAAGAAATTTCTGAGATGGGGCTTTACGATTCAGATGGAGATCTGATCGCTTACCGCACTTTTCTTAGAAAAGGGAAGGATGAGGATATCCCGCTGATTTTCGATATGGACGAGGTTTTTTAAGGAGGCGTGCATGTGGCAAATTGTGAGAGAAAGGATCCTCCGGTATTTACGGAGGAGGTTCAAAAATGGGATAGGGAAACGGTCGCAGATGGAGACGCCATGGGACTGGTGATCGAGCAGCTGTTTAATAATACTGTGTTTAACCGGAGGACAGCAGAAAAGGCAGCCGGGAGTTTGATAACCGGTATTACGATTCCGGCCTCCGGCTGGAAGGATCTGACCTATACCATCGAAAATGCGGCGATCCAGGCCGACAGCATTGTGCATATCGGGTATGCGTTCGATTCGGTCCCGGCGGCCCAGAAGGCCAATATACGGGGGAGGACGGAAGCTGGAAAGCTGATATTGGTGGCAAAAAAAGTCCCTGCAGGGGACCTGGCCGTGGATGAGATCCTGATCCAGAATCTGAAAGGAGGCGTGTAGTATGGCGGTATATACCAATGCAGGAGGAGGCGGCGGAGCGTCATCGGACGAGCTGACTGCCGCCAGAGGAGATGTATTAAAAGGGAAGACAGCGGTTACAAGCGACAGCAGCGATGAGCCTGTGGAGGGAACGCTGGAGCTGATCGGGGATGCGGCGGATTCCCATGTTCTGACCGGGAAAACCTATTACAATAAGGACCCGAAAACGAGACGGACCGGGACTATGCCGAACCGCGGGGCTGTGGCCCAGGAGCTGGCAGCAGGCGGGAGCTATACAGTTCCGGAGGGGTACCATAACGGCGGGGGAAAGGTAACGGCAAAGAGCCTGGCATCGCAGACGGGAGGAGCTACGGCAGCAGACGGGGATGTCCTGTCCGGCAAGACATACTGGAAGGACGGCGCGAAACGCACCGGAACGATGGCCAACCAGGGAGCGAAAACGGCTTCCTTAAACGCTGGAGGGAGTTATACGATACCAGCCGGGTACCATAACGGCGGGGGGAAGGTGACAGCCAACAGCCTGGCGTCGCAGACCTCTGCCAATGCGGCAGCGGGGCATATCCTGTCTGGGAAAACTGCGTGGGTCAATGGTAGTAAGCTGACAGGTACTCTCGCTGTACAATCTGCGATTTCTTTTAGTGCAGCCGCTCTCTCCGCAACTTCGGTCCGGATCAGCTGGAAGAATCCGGCCAGGGGGCCGTGGCAGGGAGTATTTATCCAGATGAGTACATCCGGAAATCCGGGGACGGGCGGCGGAACGAGAAAATACACAGGAGCTGGCAATAATCCGAACCAGGCCGGAGGGAGCAACTATGTGGATATAGGCGGACTTAATATGGGAACCACCTATTACTTTACATGTACGTCGTACTGTGACGCTTTGGGGTGGGGATCCAGCTATAATGTAGCGGCTACAACAAAGGGAAAGATATTATATGATAATGGCTATAATCCATATGGTATGTACGATAGTTATGAGATTGCTACTTTCTATCCAACTTATGTAGAAAATCCTGGTATGCCTGGATCCGGATCTGATTCGATATATAAGTTTAAAACCCCAGTAATTGATTCCGGATATTCAAAAATGTGGTTTGATTTATATATTTTATATGCAAAATCCAATTACCCATTTCTGAATGCTAGTTATACATACAAACGTGAAGAAGACAGATATCCTAAGCAAGTTTCATTTCGCGATACGAACAAGGCCGTTGTAGGAAATAAGAGGATTGCTATACAAATGGCAGGATCTGGAGTCGCTATCCAGGATATACGGTTTGGCTGGACGGGATACGATCAGTACGCTCTCAATGGCAATGGTATCAGAATATATAAAATATGGCTGGAATAGAAAATGGTCGATAAAGCAATCCATTGAAAAAAGAAAGGAGACTGGAATGAAAGCATTAATTATTTACGACGCAACAGGACGAATCTGGAATGTCACCTATGGCGAGGACATCCTCCCTACCGGATTATCGGGGATGGTCGCGGATGTCCCGGAAGGTCGCAGCGTATATGGGATTGATTTTTCCGGGAGCATCCCGAAGGCAAGATACGAGGAACTGCCGAAAACGGAGGTGGAACAGATATCTGGAAAGATTGATGCGCTTTCAGAGAGCATAAATCATCTGGTGACAGGCAGTGTGATGCCCATGACTGTGGCGTGCTCTTTCATCGCAGAAACCTTCACGGATGATCAGGCGGTACAGGTTCCTGGTCTGTACCCGGAATGGGATGGGAATGGTACGGCCTATAAGACCGGTACAAGGCTCCGGTATACCGGTGTTCTTTACAAGGTGTTACAGGACCACACATCCCAGGATGACTGGACACCGGATGCATCCCCCGCGCTGTTTGCGGAGATTTTAATTCCGGATCCCGGGGTGATCCCGGAGTGGAAGCAGCCGGAAAGCACCAATGGATATGCCAAAGGCGACCGCGTTGCCCATGGAGGAAAGACCTGGGAATCCCTTGTTGACAATAATGTCTGGGAGCCCGGAATATCCGGGACAGAAGCTCTCTGGAAAGAATGGAGGTGATACCAATGGATGAGGCTGTAAAAGCGGAGCTTGCCAGGCTCCGGGACGAGGACAACCGGCAGAACCACCGGATCGATGATCTGGAGCAGTCCGTAAAGGCGATCCAGGACCTTACGATCTCCGTCCATGCCCTGGCCCAGGACATGCGGCAGATGTTATCAGAGCTTAAGGACCAGGGAACACGGCTGGAGCGGTTTGACGGCCGCCTGGAAGCCCTGGAGCAGCAGCCGGCGAGGAGATGGCAGCGGATGTCGGACAAGGTCCTGGACACGGCTGTGGGGCTCCTGGCCGGTGCTGTGATCACAGGGCTTGCAATGTTAGCTGTGCAGTATATCAGATAGTGAAAGGGGAAAAACAGAATGGATTTTAGCGGAATCATGCAGTACATATCGTATCTTTTGGTGGCCATCGGCGTGATGGCCTTTGTGGTGTCTGTGGTCACCCAGGTGGTCAAATCCTGGCCGGGCCTGGATAAGCTCCCCACGTCGGTAGTGGTGATCGTGCTGTCCCTGGTGCTGTGCCCGGTGACCTTTGTGGCGCTGATGGCGTGGATGGACCGGGAGATCACCTGGTATATGGTCTTTGCGTGTATGATCGGGGCCTTTATCGTGGCCCTGGTGGCTATGGATGGATGGGAACGGCTCAAAGAGATCTGGGACCGGACCGGCTACCAGAAAAGGCCCATGGACAAGTCCTAAGGAGGTGATCCGGTATCTCCCGGCCGGCGGGGTTAAGCCGGATGTTTATTGCGACGTCGCAACAGGGAAAAAATACGAAAACGGTAGAAACCTGTCGGAAGATATGGTAGGATAAAGATGCTGTCGAACCTCCAGCAGAAAGGAGGTGACACCCTATGGAGTACATAATAACTTTCCTTATCTCTGTATTGGCAAGCGTAATTGGCTACTACGTTTGTAAATGGCTGGACAGAGATAAATAGACAGCAACAGCCTAAACGGAGTGGTTCACCGTAATGAACAAGAAAACCCCAGAGGGTGCCACCTCTGGGGTTTTCGTTTTGCCCTATGGACAATAATAGCTTTCCTTAGCTACACTCATCATATGCTATTTTAAGCGAAAAGTCAATACCCCAGAGGTGGTTACCCCTGGGGTTTTCGTATGCTGTATGCAAATATTCTACTGAGCCTGTATTTTGGCCAAAAGCGCCTCCTGAAGGACCTGGGAAAAATTAAGATCTTTGGCCATAGCCTCTTCATTTAGCCATTCCGGAATCGACAAAGTTTTTTTGACAGCCTTTGAATTATGTTTTTTCCGATATGCTTCCAGGTCAAAACATAACACAACCAGACTGGAATTCTCATCATCCAGTTCGATCTGTCCAGGAAGAGAGGGGACGGGAAGTGCTTCGTGGTCTGTAAGGCGATCTGTGATTGTTAAGCCAAGAGCTTCGTTTGCCATTTCGTAGGCTTCTTCCATGGAATCGCCCTGGGTCAGGCATTCTGGAAAATCCGGAAAGGAAACCCAGAAACCGCCCTCCTCGGCGGTATGGAAGACTGCCGGGTAAAAATATTGTTTCATAAAGGGAGCCTCCTTTGGGGCGGCGGGACTATTTCAGCCCCGCCTGTTTAAGAATTGTTTGTTCCAGGCCCTTTTTAAGATCCCTGGAGTGATAAGGAACGATAACTGTTTTATTGGTTTGGATGTTTTTCAGTTTTATATGCGACCCATTTTGACTGACAACTTCAAACCCGTTTTTCTTTAGGAGTTTTATCATCTCCTGCGGTGTCATTGGCATCCTGTTTATCTCCTTTCCTTATCTACATACATTATAGCACGTAATATTACGTGCGTCAATAAAAATACGTAATATTACGTAAAAACATAGTAGCCAGAACGTCCTTCATGTGAGGGGCGTTCTTTTTGTGCAGAAAGTGAGGAACACATATGGTAAGAGTTGGAAGTGCAAGATCGAATGAAAATGGTGGAATCAATGGCGGAAAGCCGGGAGACCAGAAGAACGGAAGGGAGGTGTCCACACAGGACTGGTATCTGCATAGCAAAGGGTGGGTCGTTATCCGCGCGAAAGATAGGCCAGTACGTGAGCTGATTGCCCACAACATGGAATCCATCTGCGCCAACAATAATATTGGTTATTGTCAGGAGCACAGGACAAGCCTGACTGCTATTGCTGCTGGATATGGATATGATGCCAGCAAGGTTTTGTCACCCTGCGAGACAGATTGCTCCGAGGCTGTCCGGGTATGCTGCCTGTACGCCGGAGTTAAAGTGGCCAGTTTTAACACAGCCAATGAGGTGAGTACATTGTGGGCGACCGGTAAGTTTGATATCTTAAAAGATGACAAGTACTGTAAAAAGCCAGACTACTTATCGCGTGGGGATATCCTGGTAACGAGGACAAAGGGGCACACGGTAGTTGTTTTGGATGATGGGGCCAAAGCTGCTCCGCCGGAGCCGGAAAAGAAATCCGGCTGGATCCAGGAGGCCGGGATCTGGAGATATTATCACGGAGACACAGGAGAGCCGGTACGCAACGACTGGCACCGGGATCCCGATGGCCGGTGGTACTGGTTTGACGGTTCCGGAGTGATGGTCGCCAACGCCTGGAAGCAGGACAGGGTTGGCAAGTGGTATTACCTTGGCTCTGATGGTGCAATGGTCACCGGAAGGCTCATGCAGATTGGTGATGAGGTCTTTGCTTTTGGCCAGGATGGGGCCATGCTGCGGGGAGAGATCCGGTGCCGGTGCAATGAGAGGGGAGCACTGACAATCGTATAAAAATGTAGAAATGTCTGGAAGTGTGTAGTATAATAGGCGTGTTACCGCCCCCATACCGGTAAGGAGAGGGGGTGTTTCGTAATGGAATACATTTTGTCTTTTATCGTCACTGTTGTGGCAGGCGTGGTTTGCCACCTCATCTGCAAATGGTTAGACAGTGATAAGTAGCCGGTAACTAGCCTGTGGTTTAAGCCGCCACTATTAAACGGAATAGAAAATCCCCGGACGCGCATCCGGGGATTTTCGTTTTGCTGTTTCGCAAGGAAACATTTTGTCTTTTTGCCTATCGGCATTATAGCATATGCCAATCCTGATTGCAAGATACATGGTTTACTTTTTTGTCTCCGGAGCGCTGGCAAGGGGCTTAAGACACGGAAAGGGGCTTGACAGACAGCCTGGATCCGTGGATAATACGGGTAATATCTCTGGTCATTTCCGACCATTTTTCCACCTATATAATTAAAGAAGGAACTATGTACGCAAAAGCGAAAAGGTTGACACAGTGGGGATCCTGCGACCTTGGTGAACGCGGGTACAGTCCCATCGAGATCCTGCGGTACTTCTACGGCAGCGATCTGTATATCAATACAGCGGAGGCCATTTCCGGGATCCCGGCCTCCTGGCCGGGGGAGGATCTCGTCATAGGCAGCAGCGGAAACAAGGTCCGCCAGATACAGGAGCAGCTGGATGCGGTCGCCACCGTCTATTCGGCGGTTCCCAGGATTGCCGCAGATGGGATCTACGGCCCGGCCACAGCCAGGGCGGTGGAGGCGTTCCAGTCGGTCTTCGGCCTTCCGGTGACGGGAACGGTGGATTTTTCCACCTGGTATAAGATCTCCCATATTTATGTGGGAGTCACACGGATCGCGGAACTGAAGTGAAGTCGAAAATTGTCGTCATGATTCTATTTTCGTCTTACAGCGTCCATACTACAATAAAGGAACAGAACTAAGATGCTGCAAATCTACAAAAGAAATGGAGACAGGCGTAATGACAAACAGAGAAAATGCTGCCCATAAACTGCTGCGTATTCTTGGCGCCAATGGAGGTTACCTGGGCTTTTATTATACGGCCACTGCCATTGAGATCGTCATGGACAGCGGAAAGACCATTTATCAGTGCAAGTGGCTGTATAATGAAGTGGCCGAACGTTATCATACAACGCCCTTCTGTGTGGAAAGGAACATAAGGACTATGGTAGATATGATATGGAATTATGGAAACCGGCAGTTCTTAAAGGAGCTGGTTCCGTATCCATTCAATGCCAAGCCGAAGAACGCCCAGTTCATTGACGGTCTGGTGGCCTATATGGCGGAGCATGAAGAAGAATAAGGCCGTTTCCAGTGGAAGGCCGGAGTCCCGTACAGGGGACTCCGGTCTTTTCCTTCCCTGCTGAATCTCCGCGGAAACACTTGCCAAATCCGTTCCCCATGGGTTATAATAAATGAATCTGCCATATAGAACAGAAGGAGAAAGCAATGAAAAAGATTCTTGACCGGATCACAGAGGAAATGAAAGGGGCTTTCACCGCCGCAGGCTACGACGCCACCTACGGTAAGGTGACTTTATCCAACCGCCCGGACCTCTGCGAATATCAGTGTAATGGCGCCATGGCTGCGGCCAAAGCCTATAAAAAGAAACCCATCGACATCGCAAACGGTGTGGTGGAGCATTTAAAGGACAGCAAGATCTTTGAGGAGGTTTCCGCGGTTATGCCGGGCTTCATTAACCTGAAGATCGGAAGCAGCTTTCTGGCCGATTATATGAATGGGATGCGGACTGGAGAGAAGCTGGGAATGGAACCGGCGGAGCATCCGGAGACCGTGATCGTGGACTACGGCGGAGCCAATGTGGCAAAGCCCCTGCACGTGGGCCATCTCCGTGCCGCTGTCATCGGTGAAGCCATTAAGCGCATGGGCCGTTTTGTGGGCCATAAGGTGATCGGCGACGTTCATCTGGGAGACTGGGGGCTCCAGATGGGTCTGATCATTGAGGAATTAAAGGAGCGTCAGCCGGAGCTCTGCTATTTTGACGAAGGCTATACGGGAGAGTATCCCGGGGAGCCGCCCTTTACGATTTCTGAGTTAGAGGAGATCTATCCGGCAGCAAGTGCAAAATCCAAGGTGGATGAGGCGTTTAAGGAGAGGGCCCAGGAGGCCACCTTTAAGCTCCAGAGCGGTTATGCGCCCTACCGTGCCATCTGGAACCATATCATGAGCGTATCCTTAAAGGATCTAAAGAAAAATTACTCCAATCTGAACGTGGAGTTTGACTTATGGAAGGGTGAAAGCGATGCCCAGCCCTATATCCCTGCGATGATCGATGATCTTGTGGAAAAGGGCCTGGCCTATGAGAGCCAGGGAGCCCTGGTGGTGGATATTGCAGAGGAGACAGATACCAAGGAGCTGCCGCCCTGCATCATCCGGAAATCCGACGGGGCTGCTCTTTATGCCACCTCCGATCTGGCCACCATTGTGGAGAGGGAGCAGGATTTCCATCCGGACCACTATATTTATGTGGTGGACAAGCGTCAGGACCTTCATTTCACCCAGGTATTCCGGGTGGCAAAGAAGGCCGGGATCGTGGCGCCGGAGCGGAAAATGGATTTCGTAGGCTTCGGGACCATGAACGGCAAAGACGGAAAGCCCTTTAAGACCAGAGAGGGCGGAGTTATGCGGCTGGAAAACCTGATCGCCGATATCAGCGAAGCCGCCTACAACCGGATCATGGAAAACCGGACCATCTCTCCGGAGGAAGCCAGGGAGACCGCAAAGATCGTGGGACTGGCCGCATTAAAATACGGCGACCTTTCCAACCAGGCCACCAAGGATTATGTGTTCGATATCGAGCGGTTCACGTCCTTTGAAGGAAATACGGGGCCATATATCCTCTATACCATTGCCCGTATCAATTCGATCCTGAAAAAATATGAGGCAGTCTGCGGGACTCCGAAAGATCCGGTGATCCTGCCGCCGGAGGCAGAGCCGGAGAAGACCCTGATGCTGGCTTTATCCAGATTCAGCGAGGTAATGGAGGCAGGCTTTGAAGAGCTGGCTCCCCATAAGATCTGTGCGTATATTTATGAGCTTTCCAACGCTTTAAACCACTTCTACCATGAAACGAAGATCATTGCAGAAGAGGATAAAGAGAAGCAGGCGGGATATATCGGCCTGGTAACGCTCACCAGGAGCGTGCTCACCACCTGCATCGGTCTTCTGGGCTTTGAAGCACCGGAGCGGATGTAGGATCCTGCAGGACCAGAGGACTGGAAACAGGACAGGGAGGCATCATGGAGGTAACCGGACTTTCCGCAGATACCTTCTGGAAAGGTGAAACGGAGATCAGAGGAGAAGTGACCGACGGTACGGAACGGTACAGAGTCCGTATTCTGCGCAAGGGTAGTCAGATTTTTGACTACTCTTGTTCTCGTGTGGATAAAAATGGGAAGCGGACCGGGTACTGCTCGCTGGGCTGCCATGGAGAAGGAGGAAACACAGTCCTCTGCCCCCATGGAGAGGCTGTATATGGAGCGTATATAAGAAAGGAAGGGACGGAGGGCCTGAAACCGGTATCCACGTCCCAGAAGGTCCGCTTCATGGTACGGGAGTATACCAACCGGGAGGTGGGCCGGATCATGGGAGACGGAGAAGAGGGGCGGATGAAGCTGATCCCCCTGGTCTCTTTTTCCAGGGACCAGATCCGGGTCCGCTTCCAGATCTGCCGGGAAAAGTCCTTCCCGGTAAAGGATCTGGTGACCTTTTCCCAGGCTGTGGAGTTTGAACGGTTCCTGGAGTACGGGAAAGGAAGATCCTTTCACCACAGTCTGACAGCCTTTGAGGAGGAGTGCCGCCCCCTGGTGCTTCTGGTCCTGGAGCTGGTGGGCGCATACAGGGAGTCCTATGCCCAGTTTAAGCGGGGAGCTCTGGAGACAGAGCCGGTCCTTAAGGAGCTGGTCCTGGGAAAGTCTGCCCGGGAGCGTTTTTTCGGGATCCTGGAAGGCAGGAGCCTGGAATGTGAGGATCCCCGCCGCCAGAAGCGAGACCTGACGGTAAAAAAGGAAAATCCGAAGATCTGCTTCCGGGTGGAGAAAACTGGAAAGGACGGGGTAAAGCTCACAGTTCCGGAAGAGATCATGGCGTTTTCTGGCGAAAAGCATCTGCTTGTGGCGGACTGGGGATCGGTCTGCATCTGCGACCAGGAATATACGGACGCTCTGACGGTTCTGATGGAATATACGGTCATGGGACAGGATGCGGAGAGGGAGATCCTCATCAATGACCGGGATATGCCGTTGTTTTATGAGCGCGTCTTAAAAAAGCTGGATATGCTGAAGCTTCTGGAGGTCCGGGACCTGGATCTGGAAAGCTTCCGGCCAAAGGAACTTAAGTGCTCCTTTTATTTCGACAGTCCGGGCTCCCGGGAAGTGACTCTGAGACCGGAGCTGTCCTACGGGGATTTTTCCTTTCACCCTCTGGAGGACGAAAATGTGCCTAGGGAGATCTGCCGGGATGTTCCGGGAGAATTCCGGGTGAGCCAGGTCATTACCCGGTATTTTAAATATACGGAGGATGGAACCAGGAATCTGGTGATCCGGAATGACGATGAAGCGGTCTACCGCCTTATTTCCGGGGGAATGGGCCAGTTCATGGAGCTGGGAGAGATCTTCCTTTCGGAGTCCTTTAAGAAATTCCGGGTCCTGCCGCCGGCAGACGTATCCGTAAGGGTAAAGGCAGAGGACCGGTGGCTGGATCTGGAGGTGGAGACCGATGGGATCTCCAGGGAGGAATTAAGTGCCATCCTGGCAGAGTATGACGCCGGGAAGAAGTTTTACCGGATGAAAAACGGAGATTTCCTGGCTCTGGGAGACGACGGCCTTCTGACGGTATCCAGGCTGGCCAGAAGCCTGGGAGTGGAAAAGGAGCTGGCAGGACCGGCGCCGATCCGCCTTCCCATGTACCGCGCCATGTTCCTGGATGGAATGCTTAAGGAGGACCGGAGCGTGAGCTTTTACCGGGACCAGCTTTTTAAGGCAGTGGTCCGGGGCATGAAGGACGTGGAGGACAGTGAATTTGAGATACCGGAGCCGTTTGCCGCTGTGCTGAGGGGCTACCAGAAAACGGGGTACCGGTGGCTGAAGAGCCTGGACGCTTACGGCTTCGGCGGGATCCTGGCTGACGAAATGGGGCTGGGAAAGACGATCCAGATCATTGCCCTGCTCCTGGATGAAAAAAGACAGGGCGGCGGAAGGACCCTGATCGTATGTCCTGCCTCCCTGGTCTATAACTGGGAAAATGAGATCGCCCGGTTTGCGCCGGAGCTTTCTGTGGCCGCCGCAGCCGGAAGCCAGGGAGAGAGGGAGCAGCTTTTTGAACGGCTTTCGGCGGAAAAGGATGGGGGAACGGACGTTGTCATTACCTCCTACGATCTGCTGAAGCGGGACCTGGCCTTTTACCGGTCCATGGATTTCCGTTACCAGATCATCGACGAGGCCCAGTACATCAAAAATGCGGCGACCCAGGCGTCCAGGGCCGTAAAATCCGTCAGCGCCAGGACCAGGTTTGCCCTGACGGGAACTCCCATGGAAAACCATCTGGGAGAGCTGTGGAGCATCTTTGATTTTCTCATGCCCGGCTTTCTGTTCACATATCAGAAGTTTAAAAAGACCTTTGAGACCCCCATTGTGCGGGACGGGAGCCGTGAGGCCCTGGAACGGCTTCACCGGATGATCGGCCCGTTCCTGCTCAGAAGGCTGAAAAGGGATGTGCTGAAGGAGCTTCCATCCAAAATGGAAACAGTGCTCTATTCCCGGATGGAGGGAGAGCAGAAGCGGATCTATACGGCCAGTGCAGCCGCATTAAAGGAGCGGCTGCTGGCCGGGGAACTGGAGACAGGGGAGGACAGGATGCAGATCCTGGCGGAGCTTCTGCGCCTAAGACAGATTTGCTGCGATCCGTCCCTGTGCTTTCCGCGGTATAAGGGCGGATCGGCCAAGCTGGAAACGTGCATGGAGCTTCTGGAAAACGGGACCAGGGCTGGTCATAAGATCCTTTTATTTTCCCAGTTCACGTCCATGCTGGATGTGATCGCCGGGAGGCTTTCAAAGGAAAAGATCCGCTTCTACATGCTGACCGGGGCCACGCCAAAGGGCCGGCGGATGCAGATGGTATCGGACTTCCACAAGGATGATGTGATGGTGTTCCTGATCTCCTTAAAAGCCGGAGGAACGGGCCTTAACCTGACGGCGGCGGATGTGGTGATCCACTATGATCCATGGTGGAACGCGGCGGCCCAGGACCAGGCCACGGACCGGGCCCACCGCATGGGACAGGAAAACCAGGTGACCGTATTCCGGCTGGTCACCAGCCACACAGTGGAGGAAAATATCCTGAAGCTGCAGGAAAGAAAAAGGGATCTGGCGGACTCGGTGGTCACTGAGGGGACCGGAAGCTTCGCCGGACTCACCAGAGAGGACCTGCTGGCCATGCTTGACACATGATTGCGTGAAAATCGTCAGAAAATATTAAGATTCTGACGGCGGGAGCATGGTATACTTGAGAGTACGAAAATCTACAATGCAGGGAGACAGACAATGTTTAAGAGAACACGGATCTTGAGCCTGGGACTGGCCATGGCCCTTTGTATGGCCCAGACGGCCCAGGCAGAAATACTGATCACACCACTGGATGTCAGCAATCCGGCAGGCCAGGGAGTCCAGATCGTGCCGGAGAGCCAGGGCGGGGCGGGGACCCAGGCCCAGAACCAGCCCGGGCCCCAGGAGAAGCCGGGAGCCGGGCAGTCCCCCCAGGCGGGGAACCAGAGCATCCAGTCCGGCTCCACAGGTCCCCAGGCGGGAGATCTGAGCACCCAGTCCGGCCCTACGGGCTCCCAGACAGGGACTGTGACCGCTCCGGCCTCCGGGATCCTGGAATACAGAACAAATGCACCGGTAAACGGAACGGCCGGAGCCGTCCAGGACATGGAGCTTTCCATGCCGGCAGTGTCGGCTGAGGCGGCCATTCTTTTTGATGCCACCCATAATACAGTGCTGTTCGAAAAAAATGCAGATGAAAAGCTGTACCCGGCCAGCATCACAAAGCTGATGACGGCTCTTCTGGTGCTGGAAAAGGCAGATCTGAACGATACGGTGGTATTTTCTAAAACCGCAGTGACGAACCTGGAATCCGGGGCAGTGACCTTAAAGCTCCAGGAAGGGGACCGGGTATCAGTCCGGGACTGTTTATACGGTCTTCTGCTGAAATCGGCCAATGAGGTAGCCAATGGGCTGGCAGAGCATGTGGGAGGAAGTATCCAGGGATTTGCAGACCTGATGAACCAGAGGGCAGCAGAGCTGGGGTGTACGGGGACCCATTTCACCAATCCCAGCGGCCTCAATGACCCGGACCACTATACTACGGCCAGGGACATGGCGAAGATCGCCGGGGCCGCCTTTAAAAATGAGACGCTCCAAAAGATCAGCTCCTCCTTAAGCTATGAGTTCCCGGCTACAAAGGCGGCAGCCGCCAGGACCATTACGCCGGGCCACAAAATGCTCTATCCCAGTGATTCCAGATATTACGAGGGGATGGTGGGCGGAAAGACCGGGTATACTTCCCTCGCGGGGAATACCCTGGTAACGTGTACAGAAAAGGATGGAGTCCGGCTGATCGCTGTGGTATTAAAGGCCAGAAGCACCCATTACGGGGATACGAAGGCCATGCTGGATTATGGCTATAAAAAGCTCCAGGCATTCGGCAGCGGCCCGTACCATCAGTGGGTGCAGAACGGAGACGGCTGGTATTTCCGCACGGCTGACGGACAGCTCCTTAAGGGGTGCCGGGCGGTCATCGACGGAGTGGAATATGGCTTTGACGATGCTGGAAAAATGCAGAAGGGCTGGCAGAAGTACGGAGAGGACTGGTATTATTTCCGTTCAGACGGCTCTATGGTAAAGAATGACTGGAGACAGGACGGAGACAAGTGGTTCTACCTGGGAAGCGGAGGAGCCATGGTCCGGAACGCCTGGATCGATCAGACGTATTATGTCGGGGCAGACGGTGTCTGGGTCCGGCAGTAGGTTAAATTTTGGAAAGGAACAGAAAAATATGAAAAATCCGATCAGAGTCACAGAGGCAGAATATGAGAACAGAAAAACAGGAGAAAAAGCCACTGGCTGTACCGTTCTGATCCACGGTGAGATCAAGGCAGTGCTGGACCAGCTGATGAAGGAAAATCCGGAGATCAAATCCTATGGACAGGCCCTGGCAGGAATCGTTGATCTTGGCGTCAGCGTACTGGAGAGCCAGGCCCAGGCAGTCCAGGCCCGGGCGGCAGAGGCCCAGGAGAACGCCTCTGACCATAAGGAATAAGAGACATGGGGATCATTCCCGGCCTTCTGGCTGGCGGAGCGGCCGCGGCGCTGTTCCTGGGACGTTCGGAGTATGAAAAGGACTGCCTGGTGACGGACACCTATGAGATCTGCTCTCCGAAGCTTACGGAAGGCGGCCGGACCCTTGTTTTTTTAACAGACCTTCATGATAAAGAGTTTGGTCCCGGCAACCGGCGGCTGCTGGAGACCATAAGAGCCGCAGGGCCGGACGCTGTCCTCATCGGCGGCGACATGATGGTGGCAAAGGGGAAGGGCGAACTGGAAACGTCTCTGAGGCTTATAAAGGCCCTGGCCGGGGAATTTCCTGTATACTGCGGCAACGGCAACCACGAGCTCCGTATGAAAAACAAGACGGAGATCTACGGAAACAAGTACTGGGAATACAGGGAGGCCCTGGAAAAAATGGGGGTCGTCCATGTTTCAGACGGCCATGTATGCCTGGACAGGGATCTGGTCCTTTACGGGGTGGACCTGCCGGAACGGTATTACCGGCCGGGAACGCCGTTCATGGAGCCGGGATTTATGGAAAAGGCCTTGGGAAAGTCAGATGAAAAACGGTTTTCCATTCTCCTGGCCCATTCTCCTGTGTTTTTTGAGGAATATGCGGCCTGGGGGGCGGATCTGACCCTTTCGGGCCATTTTCACGGCGGAACCATCCGTCTGCCCGTTCTGGGAGGGGTCATGACGCCCCAATACCAGTTTTTTTACCCCCGCTGTGCCGGTGAATTTACGGATGAGAAAGGGCGCAGGATGCTGGTGGGCCGGGGACTGGGGACCCATTCCATCAATATCCGGTTCTGTGATAAACCACAAGTTCTAGTGGTGAAATTAAAACCGTAAACAATATTTTGTTGCATAATCTTTTGGCAAACCTATTTACAGCAGATGAAAAGTCTGATATACTGTGTTAGCAATGCCCAGGAAGAGAGTTCCGGAACGCGGGACTCTCTTTTTATAGCCGGCGGCTGCCGGAGGGCTTCCGGAGGCGGATCCCGACAACAGCCCCGGGCGGAGGAGAGGACATGGAACTGTCGTACAAGCTGGAGAAATTTGAGGGTCCCCTGGACCTGCTGCTCCACCTGATCGAGAAAAATAAGATCAATATTTACGATATCCCCATTGCAGAGATCACGGACCAGTACCTGGAATACGTAAGCTGCATGGAAGAGGAATCCCTGGATGTGGTCAGCGAATTCCTGGTGATGGCAGCGACACTTTTGGATATCAAGGCCAGGATGCTGCTGCCCCGGGAGGTCAGTGAGGAAGGGGAGGAAGAGGATCCCCGGGCCGAACTGGTGGAACGGCTCCTGGAGTATAAGACGTATAAATACATGTCCCTGGAGCTGAAGGACATGGAAGTGGATGCAGACAAGGTCTTTTATAAGGCCCCGACGATCCCCAGAGAGGTGGAAAAGTATGAGGAGCCGGTGGATCTGGACCAGCTTCTGGACGGCCTGACCCTGTCGAAGCTCCAGAAGATCTTTGAATCCGTGATGAAGCGCCGGGAAGACAAGATCGATCCGGTGCGCAGTACCTTCGGGACCATAAAAAAGGAACCGGTGAGCCTGGAGGAAAAGATCGAGGCTGTGCTGGAATACGCTGAGAGGCACCGGAGGTTCAGCTTCCGGGGCATGCTAAGCCGCCAGAGGGACAAGACGGAGATCGTGGTCACGTTCCTGGCCCTTCTGGAGCTGATGAAAATGGGCCGGATCCATCTGACCCAGGAGCATTTGTTTGACGATATGATGATCGAGGCCCTGGAGCCGGAGGAGACCAGGGACCAGACCGGGACCCGGGCGGAGGAAATCGGATGAGAGTAGAGGATTTAAGGGAGCAGGAGGCCGTTGTGGAGGCCGTGCTCTTTACCATGGGCCGGTCAGTGGAGATCCGGCAGCTGGCTGCGGCCCTGGAAACGGGAGAACCGGAGGCAGAGGCTGCCGCAGAAAGGCTGAAGGCCCGTTATGAGGAGAGTGTCTGCGGAATGCAGGTGCTGCGGCTGGAAAACAGCTATCAGATGTGTACCAGGACCGGATATTATGAAAACCTGATCCGGGTGGCTGCTGCGCCGAAAAAGCAGGTGCTGTCGGACGTGGTCCTGGAGACTTTGGCCATTATTGCTTATAAGCAGCCGGTGACCAAGGCGGATATTGAGAAAATAAGAGGTGTCAAATCGGATCATGCGGTGAACCGCCTCATTGAATATAATCTGGTTTATGAGGCAGGAAGGCTGGACGCGCCGGGAAAACCGGCACTGTTTGCGACCACAGAGGAATTCCTGCGGAGATTTGGAGTGAGCTCCACGGAGAACCTGCCGGAGATGGATCTGGAACAGAAAGAGGAGATCCGGTCAGAGGTGGAGGAGGAGTTGAATCTGAAGGCAGGCCCCGGCGGGCTGCTGGATGGAACGACAGAAAACGAGGAGGAACAGGACCATGAGATGCAGTGATATCAAAGTCATAAAAAAAGACGGCACCCGGGAGGATTTTAATGTACAGAAGGTGGTGGTGGCCGTCAATAAGTCCGCCAACCGGGCTATGATCACATTTTCCCGGGCGGAGATCAATTTTATCTGCCAGTTCGTAGAGGAGAAGGCAGAGCAGATGGAGGTGGGCGAGATCCCCATTGCCCAGATGCACAACATTGTGGAGGGAGCCCTGGAGCGGGTCAATCCCCTGGTGGCCAAGAGCTACCGGGATTACAGGAACTATAAGCAGGATTTCGTGCAGATGCTGGACGAGGTGTACAAAAAGAGCCAGTCCATCATGTACATCGGAGACAAGGAAAACAGCAATACGGACAGTGCCCTGGTATCCACCAAGAGGAGCCTGATCTTCAACGAGCTGAATAAGTCCCTGTACCAGAAATTTTTCATGACCGTGGAGGAGCTCCAGGCCTGCCGGGACGGATATCTGTATATCCATGATATGTCCGCCCGCCGCGATACCATGAACTGCTGTCTTTTTGATGTGCAGACTGTGCTCACCGGCGGCTTTGAAATGGGGAACCTGTGGTATAACGAGCCCAAGACCCTGGACGTGGCCTTTGACGTGATCGGAGATATCGTTTTAAGCGCTGCCAGCCAGCAGTACGGCGGCTTTACAGTCCCCAGTGTGGAAAATATCCTAGCCCCCTATGCGGAAAAGTCCTATGAAAAATATATAAAAAAATATACGGACCTGGGCATTTCTGAGGAGAAAGCAAAGGAAGTGGCCTGGAACGACGTCCAGAGGGACATGGAGCAGGGCTTCCAGGGCTGGGAGTACAAGTTTAATTCCGTTTCCTCCAGCCGCGGTGATTACCCCTTTATCACTATGACCGCAGGGACCGGGACCAGCCGGTTCGCCAAAATGGCCACTATTACCATGCTGAACGTCAGAAGAAAGGGACAGGGAAAGCAAGACCATAAAAAGCCGGTCCTTTTCCCGAAGCTGGTATTCCTTTATGATGAAAACCTCCACGGCCCCGGAAAGGAGCTGGAGGATGTGTTTGAGGCGGGGATCGAGTGCTCCTCCCGGACCATGTATCCAGACTGGCTGTCCCTGACAGGAGAGGGCTATATTGCCAGCATGTATAAGAAATATGGAAAGATCATCAGCCCCATGGGCTGCCGCGCCTTCCTGTCCCCCTGGTACGAAAGAGGTGGAATGGAGCCGGCGGACGAACAGGATTCTCCTGTATTCGTGGGCCGCTTCAACATCGGCGTCGTAAGCCTGCACCTGCCCATGATCCTGGCAAAGGCCCGCCAGGAGAGCCGCGATTTCTACCAGGTCCTGGACTACTATCTGGAGCTGATCCGGAAAATCCATATCCGCACCTACGCATATCTGGGCGAGATGCGGGCCTCCACCAATCCGCTGGCTTACTGCGAGGGCGGCTTTTACGGCGGCCACCTGGGCCTCCACGATAAGATCAAGCCTCTCCTTAAAACAGCCACCGCATCCTTCGGGATCACAGCCTTTAATGAGCTCCAGCAGCTTTACAACGGCAAGTCCCTGGTGGAGGACGGCCAGTTTGCCCTGGAGGTGCTCCAGCACATCAACGACAAGGTCAACGAATTCAAGGAGGCCGACGGAAACCTGTACGCCATCTATGCCACACCGGCGGAGAACCTGTGCGGCCTCCAGGTAAAGCAGTTCAGGGAAAAATACGGGATCGTGGAGAATGTGTCCGACCGGGAGTACGTAAGCAACGGCTTCCACTGCCATGTGACCGAGGATATCACCCCCATTGAGAAGCAGAATCTGGAATACCGGTTCTGGGAGCTCTCTAACGGAGGAAAGATCCAGTATGTGAAGTATCCCATCGACTATAACAAAGAAGCCATCAAATCCCTGGTGCGCCGGGCTATGAAGATGGGCTTCTACGAGGGCGTGAACCTGTCCCTTTCCTACTGCGACGACTGTGGCCACGAAGAGCTGAACATGGACGTATGCCCGGTCTGCGGCAGCAAAAACCTGACAAAGATCGACCGGATGAACGGCTACCTAAGCTACTCCCGTGTCAAAGGCGACACCCGCCTAAACGACGCCAAAATGGCCGAGATCGCCGAAAGGAAAAGTATGTAATCCAGCAAAGCCGTGCGGCAGAGCCTTCCAGGACCCGCCGTGCGAGCTTGCTCGCAAAGGAGGGGCCGGGAAGGCTCTGCCATAGGGCGCAGCCCCCACATGAATCATTGGGCGTCCATAAAGGCCACTTTTGGAGTTCCCATCCCCTCGCCCAATGATGAATGTCACGGCTTTGCGTCCAGCGGGAGGAGTTCCCCGCCGTGCGATCCTGTTTACCAAGGCGTGTCCGGGAAGGCTCTGCCATAGGGCGCAGCCCCTACATGAATCATTGGGCGTCCATAAAGGCCACTTTTGGAATTCCCATTCCCCCACCCAATGATGAATGTCACGGCTTTGCACCCCGCGGGAGGAGTTCCCCGCCGTGCGATCCTGTTTACCAAGGCGTGTCCGGGAAGCCTCTGCCATAAGGCGCAGCCCCCACACTCCGGACGGAAAGAAAGGAAAATACCCATGCGATACCATAATATTACCAAAGACGACATGTTAAACGGCGACGGCCTGCGCACCGTCCTGTGGGTGGCAGGCTGCAGCCATGGCTGCAAGAACTGCCACAATCCCATCACCTGGGATATCTGCGGCGGGATCCCCTTCGACGATGCGGCCAGAGAGGAGCTGTTTGCCGAACTCAGTCAGCCCTACATCTCCGGCGTTACCATGAGCGGCGGCGATCCCCTCCACATGGCCAACCGGGACGAGATCGGAGCTCTCATAAAAGAGATCCATGAGACCTTCCCGGACAAGACCATCTGGATCTATACCGGCTATCTTTGGGAGGAAGTAAAAGACCTTCCGTTTATGCCCCTGGCAGACGTACTGGTGGACGGTCCTTTTATAGAAGAACAAAAAGACACCGCCCTTCACTGGAAGGGCAGTGCCAATCAGAGAGTCATTGATGTGAAGCGATCCCTGGCCGAAGGCCGTGTGGTCCTCCACGCCTGATCCCGCCGGAGCGGAGCGTCCGGCGCTCCATCCCGCGGAGGGAAACCTATGCCGCAGGATCCGCCCGCCGCAGGCAGGCTCCTTCCTTATTTTCCAGAATCCCGCGAAAGCCTCACCGGCTTCCCCGAAACCAGGGATTCCTTCACCGCATCCAATAGTTCCAGAACAGAGATCACGTCCGTCCCCGGGATGAACGCGGTCTCTTTTTTACTGCGGACACAGTCCGCAAAATACTCCGTTTCCTCCCGGTACGGATCGTATCTGGGAATCTCCAGCTCCTCTCCAGGCTTCCCCGCCTTATAAAGCGTCATGGCCCCATCCCGGCTCTCATAAACCACAGAGGCCCTTTCGCCATTTACCCGGAAGGACGCGGAAAACGGGAAATCCCCGGTCATATCCATAAAGCCCTCGGCCACTGCCGGAACACCCGAGGAAAAGCGCAGGCAGGTGGAAACGTTGTTAAAGCATCCGTTCTCCTCCCTATCCCCAATGGCGTAAACCGTTTCCGCCGGACCGAAAACACTGTATAAAAAATCAAGCTCATGGATATGGAGATCATAAAGCCCTCCGCCGGATTTTTCTGGATCCCGGTGCCAGACAGTCCAGTCCGGGTGAGAGGAGAGACGGCTCATGTAGACATTTTTTATCCTCCCCAGCTGTCCGCTCCGGATCAGCCGGGCCAGGGCCCTGTACTCCGGCCAGAAACGGACCACCTGCATGACCATAAAGGGAACGTCTGCGTCCGCTGCCTCCGCCACCAGCCTCCGGGCCGTCTCTGCATCCAGGGCCAGGGGCTTTTCACACATCACAGGGACCCGGCGGGCCAGAGCCCGCCGGACCATCTCCTCATGGGTATAGGTGGGGGTGCAGATGAGGACCACGTCCAGGGCCTCGTTCCGGTACATCTGCTCCTGGTCCGTATAGTAGGGGACCTGGAACCTCTCCGCTGTCTTCCTTCCCTTTTCCGTATCCCGGCCGCAGATGCAGGCCAGGGATACGGTGTCAGAAGCCTTCAGGGCGTTTCCATAGGTGACACAGATGGAGCCGGGACCGATGATCCCGATCCGGAATTTAGTGGAGATTTTTTCTGGGATCATATTCAAAGCCATTGTCTAACGGGAACAGGGGACGCGGTACGGTCTCATAGCGGAGGGTCTTTAAATCCTCGTTGGTGCTGCCCTTTGTCAGCACCAGGATGGCTCTTTTCGCAAAGGCCTCGTGCTCATCGCCCAGATACCCCAGCTTGCAGACGACCATGGGAGCCTTGGAAAGGTCCAGGCCCATGTCTAGGAAGACTCTGGGGCCAGCATAGCCGATGTGCTGTTCAGCCAGGATAATGTCGATGTTGTGGGTGCGGAATACGGCCACATCGCCGTTGGAGCGGCCAAAGCCGTCCCAGTCCTTTACATAGTTCATAACGGTCCCTGTGGCGGTCACCGGGCTTGAGGTCTTTGTATCAAACTTTGCACCGAAGGTCAGGGTGATCTCCTGGCCTACCTTGCCCTCGCAGGCCTTTGTGGCCTCGGGATCATAAAAACCGCCGTAAGCCACCGGATGGGGAAGAGAAAGGACCCTGTCATCGGCGATGAGCATTTTTACGAATTCGGTCACATCCGAGGAAGAGCCGGCTGTGGGGTTGTCTCCGGAGTCGGAAAGGAATACGGGATACTGTCCCCTTCCAATGGACTCGAAGGCTGCGTCGATGGCTTCTTTTTCATGGAGAGCCTCGGTCTGGAAGCAGAATTCATCCTTTTTTGACCAGATAAACTCAGCCAGCCGCAGGGCCTCTGCATCTGCCAGCTCCTGGTTTTCCGCAACCACATAAACGGCTACGGAGCTGTCCGGGTTGTCGGCCCAGGGGAAGCCCATCAGATAGGAGGCGGCCATGATGCCCTCCTTTTTCTCGGTTTCACGGAGTTCATTGATCAGCGTGATCATGGGCTCCACGGTGGTGGAGGACTGTTCTCCGGCAATGAGGATGGGGACCCGTACCCAGGCAGATTTTGCCTGAACGCCGTCATTTAAGGCGTGGATGGTCATTTTTGCGGCATGGATGCCGGTCTCAGTGCAGTCTGTATGGGGCGCGCACTTATAGCCCACGAAGCCATTGCAGTTTTTGTGCATCCGTTCGGTCATGGTAGTGTGCATGTCCAGGGATGCGAAGATCGGGATATCCGGGAACAGCTTTCTTAAATCCTCTAATAAATAGCCCTCAGCGTCTCCGATCTTTTTGATCCGCATGGAGCCGTGGAGGGAAAGGGTGATGGCATCCAACGGTTTTTTCTCGTTTTCCTTTCTGGCCACCTCAAGAATTTCATTTTTTATGCCCTGGTAGAAGTCGTAGTCCACCTCTCCATTGGGGACAGCACGGCAGGAAACGGCCGGGACCACTTCATAGCCTGCGTCCATTAAGGTCTTTACAACGCCGGTCAGGGAATCGTTATCGCGGAAGTTCTCAAAAAATTCCTGTCCGCGGAGTACACGGAATTCGTTCTCTCCCGCAACGATGGGGTTGAAGGAGTTGGATTCATGATGCATGGCTGCAACTAAGACTCGTTTCATTCTGATACCTCTCCTGTAAAAAAAGTTTTTTGATAATAGGGGTCTGAAGGTTTTATATTCAAACCACCGCGTTTATTTTACCACTGTATTATGTCTTTGTAAATAAAACCGGCCTGGGATTCTAAAAAAAAGAAAAGGCAGAATAGACAAAAATGATAAAAAATTTTTGGTAAAAACATTTAAAAATAAGGAATGGAACGGATTAATTTTAAAAATACTTGTATAAAATAACAAAATACGTTATAATAAAATCTGTAATTCCGACGGGTGTAATGGCACGCCCGGCAGTATTAGGATTATACAATGAGAAGGGAGAGCTCAGAAAAGATGAGAAAGAAAATCGTATCCATCGCTCTTGCGGGCGCTATGGTTCTCAGCCTTGCCGCATGTGGAGGCGGCGATAAGGCAGCAGAGTCTACCACAGCCCAGGCCGCAGGAGAAACAACAACTGCAGATGCAGCCGCAGTAAAAGAATCCAAAGCAGCCAAACAGGAAGCGTCCACAGCCAAGTCTCCGGACAATGACATTGTGATCGCACTCCAGGCGGACGCGACCCACCTGGATCCGCACGTTTCCAGTAATGGTGTTTCCAACCAGATCACCAACGAAATGTACGAGACACTGCTTACCTTCGACGAGGATACCAACGTAGTTCCGCTGCTTGCAAAGGAGTGGTCCGTATCCGAGGACGGTAAGTCCTATACCTTCGTATTAAACGAGGGCATCAAGTTCCACGATGGCGAGCCGTTCAACGCAGAATCTGTAAGAGCCGTATATGACCGTGGTCTGAAGGATTCCAGCTTAACGCTCCAGAGAACCATCAATGCCTGGGAGGATGTCGTGGTTGACAGCGAATACCAGGTGACTATCAAATTAAAAGAACCCAACAATACATTCATCAACAAGATCACCCAGTTCCGTATCGTTTCTCCCAAGGCTATGGCTATGGAGAACGCCAGCGACTATCTTGCAAAGAACTCTGCTGGTACAGGCCCGTTCGTACTTTCTGAGAGAGTAGACGGCGGCTACACCAAGATGGTGCGCAACGAAAACTACTGGCAGGAAGGCCCGTCCGTAGACAGCCTGACCTTCCAGGTGGTTCCGGAGGATGCAGCCCGTATCGCTATGCTGCAGACTGGCGAGGCTGACGTGATTTTCCCGGTACCCACCACAGATGTCAGCCAGATCGAAAACGATCCGTCCATCATCATCGACGTGGCACCGGCAACTACATACAGATACGTAACTCTGAACACCGAGTGGGCCCTTCCGGACGGAAGAAAGCCGTTTGCGGACAAGAGAGTCCGTCAGGCATTCAACTATGCATTTGACAGTGAGGCATACGCAAAGGTCGTATTCAACGGCTATGCAAAAGAGCCCACCTCCATTTTCTCCGATTCTATCCGCTTCTATGCTGAGCAGACTCCGTACAAGCCGGATCTGGAAAAGGCAAAGGCCCTTATGAAAGAAGCTGGATTTGAAGATGGCTTTGACGTAGAGCTGATCGTTGATAACACCACCATCGAGCAGAAGGGCGCTGTGTTTGTACAGCAGCAGCTGTCCCAGATCAATGTCAATGTAAAGGTACTTCCCAACGAGTCCACTGCCAACGCAGAAAAGACAAGCGCGCCGCTTGAGGATACAACCGTTCAGATGTGGTATGTAAACTGGGCTTCCGGTTCTTACGAGGCTGACGGTTCCATGAGAAATATCCTTCACGGCGAGAAGTTCCCGCCGGAAGGCTACAACACTGCATTCTGGAATAACGAAGAATTCAACCAGCTCCTGGATGACGCGTTAAAGATGACCGATGATGCCCAGATTGCAGAGGCTTATGCCAAGGCCCAGGCAATCGCATGGGAAGAGTGCCCGTGGATCTTCTTAGGCAACGATAACACCATCAATGCTTATAAGACCTACGTGACCGGACTTCAGTATAAACCCGGCGGAACAATGGTATTCAGAACAGTTGGTCTGGATCACGAATAATATTTAATCGGAAACGGAGCAGCTAAAACTGCTCCGTTTTCATCAGGAGGTATTCAATGGGGCGCTATATAGCTAGACGTTTATTGGAAACGATTCCCTTAATGTTAATTATTTCCATTTTTGTGTTTATGTTTATCCATCTGATCCCCGGCGATCCGGCCAGGACTCTGGCAGGCGTCGAGGCGACACCGGAAGAGATCGAAGCCATCCGTGAAGAATTCGGGCTGAACGATCCGCTCTTAAAGCAGTATGCAGACTATATGATCGGCTTATTCAAAGGCGATATGGGCCGTTCCTTAAAGTCCAATATCCCGGTAACTGAGCTGATCTGGTCCAGATTCCAGTTCACCATCCAGTTAGTATGTGCAGGCCTTGTATGGGCTCCGTTTTTAGGTATCTTTATTGGCGTTATGTGTGCCATTAAGCGTGGGACCTGGGTGGACCTGGGCGGTATGTTCTTAGCCATCTGCGGACTTTCTGCCCCTGGTTTCTGGCTGGGACTTATGGGAATCCAGTTCTTCTCTGTAAAGATGGGCATGCTCCCGTCCGCAGGCCTGGAGTCCTGGAAGAGCCTGGTGCTGCCGTCTTTAGTAATGGGTACAGGTATCATGGCTACCCTTGCCAGATATTCCCGTTCCTCCATGCTTGAGACCTTAAGAGAGGATTATGTCCGTACTGCCCGCGCCAAAGGACAGAAGGAGTCCATCGTTATGTTCCGCCATGCGTTCAAGAACTCTCTGATCCAGGTCGTTACGATCCTTGGCCTTCAGATCGGCGGACTGTTATCCGGTTCCGTTATCACGGAGAACATCTTCTCCATCCCCGGAATGGGCCGTCTTCTGGTAGACTCCATCTCATTCCGTGACTATCCGGTGATCCAGGGACTTTTAATGATCTTTGCCCTCCAGTACGTTCTCATCAACCTGGTGGTTGACGTATTATACGGCGTGATCAACCCGAAGATCCGCCTCGATTAACAGCAAGCAGGAGGATATTATGCCAAACACACAGAATGAACAGGTGAAAACCGATACCTCTTTTGAGGAAAATTATATTGACGAGAACGTCAGCGTCAAAACTAATAAAACAAAAGAATTTATCAAAAAATTCATGAAGAGGAAGACCGCAGTGGCCGCCTTCTTCGTAATGTGCTTCCTTCTGCTCATGGCTCTCTTCGGACCGAGCCTTGCCCCCTATGCGCCGGAAGCATACGACTATGACAATATCCTGGCAGGCCCCAGCGCCAGCCACTTATTTGGTACGGACCAGTACGGCCGCGATATCTTCAGCCGTATTTTAGCAGGTACGCCCCTTACACTTGGCGTATCCCTGTCCTCCGTTATCGTGGGCGCTGCCCTGGGTACGGTCCTGGGACTTCTGGCCGGCTACTACGGCGGCTGGATCGAGATGCTGGTAATGCGCGGAGCTGACGTATTATTCAGCTTCCCGGATATCCTGCTTGCCATCGCCATCGTAGCTCTTCTGGGCCCTGGCATCGTCAACGTATTCATCGCTGTGGCCGTATTTACGGTCCCCAGCTTTGCCCGTATCATGCGAAGTGCGACCCTGGCCGTGAAAGGCTCCCTCTATGTAGAGGTGGCCCGGAGCCTTGGATGTAAGGACGGACGTATCCTGTTTGTCCATATCTTCCCGGGTACGCTCCAGTCCCTGATCGTAAACTTCACCATGAGAATCGGTTCTGCCATCATGGCAGCATCTTCCTTAAGTTTCCTCGGTTTCGGCGCAAACATTGCTGACCCGGAGTGGGGCGCAATGCTTTCCCTGGGCCGAAGCTACCTGAGCACCGCACCGCACATGGTTTACCTGCCGGGTCTTGTGATCTTCATCACAGTTCTTGCATTCAACCTGTTCGGCGATGGATTAAGAGATACTCTTGACCCGAAGATCAAGTAAGAGAGGGAAATAGGAAAGGAGCCAATATGTCACAAGAAGTATTACTCAGCGTAAAAGACTTACGCACAGAATTTTTCTCCAGTAAGACCAGCAGTGTGACTGCGATCAAGGACGTTTCCTTCGATATGTACCGCGGAGAGGTCCTGGGTCTGGTGGGAGAGTCCGGATGCGGAAAGAGCGTTACGTCTTTATCGATCATGCAGTTATTAAAGGATACTCCCGGTAAGGTCACCAACGGTTCAGCTACGCTGGACGGCGTCAACCTGGTGGAAGCCAGCGACACCCAGATCCGCGACATCCGCGGCGGTAAGATGAGCATGATCTTCCAGGAGCCCATGTCCGCATTGAACCCGTCCATGCGGATCGATAAACAGATGATCGAGACCATCCGCCTGCACCAGGATATGACCAAGGAGCAGGCTCTGGCCCATGCGGCAGATATGTTAAAGAAGGTCGGTATCCCTGATCCGGCCCGGGTATTAAAGAACTACCCGCACCAGTTATCCGGCGGTATGAGCCAGCGTGTCATGATCGCCATGGCCCTCAGCAACAACCCGGAGCTCCTGATCGCCGATGAGCCCACCACCGCCCTGGACGTGACCATCCAGGCCCAGATCCTGGACCTGATGAAAAAGCTCCAGAAGGAGGACGGCTCCAGTATCCTGCTGATCACCCATGACCTGGGCGTTGTGGCAGAGATGTGTACCCGCGTGATCGTTATGTATGCCGGAAAGATCGTGGAGATGGCGCCGGTGGAGAAGCTGTTTGCCACTCCGTCCCATCCCTATACCCAGGGACTGATCGCTTCCGTGCCGAAGTTAGGTTCGGGCGTAAAAGTGCTTCCCAGCATCCCGGGCAGCGTACCGGATCTGGCTTCCATGCCGACTGGCTGCCGTTTTGCACCGCGCTGCAAGTATGCAACCGACAAGTGCAGAGAGCAGGAACCAGAGCTTTTGGATATCAGTGAAGACCAGAAGTGCAGATGCTGGCGGACACAGGAAGGGTAAGGAAACAGATTATGGAAAAGAACGTAATTCTTTCATTAAAAAATGTATCTAAGACTTTCCCAGTGGGAAAATCTCTGTTAGGCAGGCCGACAAAGTTCGTTCATGCCGTAAATGACGTAAGTTTTGACGTTTACGAAGGTGAGACCTTCTCCATCGTAGGCGAGTCCGGCTGTGGTAAGTCCACCACCGGACGTCTGATCAACCATCTTCTGATCCCGGATTCCGGCGAGATCTGGTTCCAGGGAAAAGAGATCTCCCATATCTCCCAGGATGAGATGCGTCCCATCCGTAAGGATATGCAGATGATTTTCCAGGACCCGGCGGGAAGCTTGAATCCCCGTATGAGAGTTTCTGAGCTGATCGAGGAGCCGCTCCTGATCCATACGGATATGAGTGCAGAGGAGAGGGCAAAGATCGTAAACAATCTGTTAAAGATCGTTGGTCTGAGCGATAAGCATGCCAGCCGTTATCCTCATGAGTTCTCCGGCGGACAGAAGCAGAGGATCGGAATTGCCCGTGCCCTTACGGTAAACCCCCATCTGGTGATCGCCGACGAGCCGATCTCCGCTCTGGACGTTTCCATCCAGGCACAGGTATTAAACCTTCTCCATAAGCTCCAGGAAGAGTACAAGCTGACATATGTATTTATCTCCCATGACCTTTCCGTTGTGGAGATGATCTCTGACCGTATCGCCGTTATGTACCTGGGCTTCGTTGTGGAGACCGCTCCCAAGGAAATGCTGTACAAGACTCCGCTGCATCCTTATACAGAGGCTCTTCTTTCCGCAGTTCCGATCCCGGATCCGACGCTGCATAAGGAGAGGATCATCCTGGAGGGAGATATCCCGTCCACCATCAACCTTCCCAAGGGCTGTCCCTTTGCCGCCCGGTGTAAGAAATGCAGACCGGAGTGCTTAGAGCAGAGACCGGAGAGAGTTGAGGTCGAGCCGGGCCACTTTGTTGCATGTCATCTCTATAAGAAATAGGATGGTAAATTCAGAGAAACAAGGAGACTGATAAAATGAATAAACCGTTAATTGAAGCATGTGTGGATTCCTACCAGTCCTGCGTCAACGCATGGAAGGGCGGCGCTGACAGACTTGAGCTTTGTGCTCACTTAGCCATCGGCGGCTGCACACCGTCCCCGTTCGTATTCCGCCAGGTAATGGAGGACTGCGACCATATCAAAGCAAATATCCTGATCCGTCCCCGTTTTGGCGACTTCCTCTATACAGAGAAGGAAATGGAATTAATGTGCGACGAGATCCGCATGTTCCGTCTCCTGGGAGCCAACGGCGTTGTGATCGGCGCTTTAACTCCCGACGGAGACCTGGATATGGAGAAGATGAAACGGATGATGGACTGCGCAGGCGGTATGGATGTTACGCTTCATCGTGCCTTCGATATGACCAGAGATCCCATGGAGACACTGGAAAAGGCCATTGAGCTGGGCTGTAAGACGATCCTTACATCCGGACAGCAGAGTGACGTGGTTGCCGGTAAGGATCTGTTAAAGGACGTGTATGCGGCTGCCGCAGGCCGGATCGACATCATGGCTGGCTGTGGTGTTAAAAAATGGAACATCCAGGAAGTCCATGACCATACTGGAATCGTAGTTTTCCATACCACAGGAAGAAAGGGAGCCTTAGACAGCGGCATGAAGTACAGAAAGAGTACGGTTGCCATGGGACTTCCCACCCTTTCCGAGTATGAGATCTGGGAGACAGACGAACAGGAATTCAGAGAGTGCGCCCAGATCGTGCATTCCTTTGGTAAATAAGATCCCCGGAGGGCAGAAGGGAAAGGCAGGTTCTTTTGGAAATGGACTTGCCTTTTCCCTTGTATAAAACCAAAAGACAGGAGAGAACTCTATGATGTTTACAGAAAAAGCAATGAAAGCGGCGGAAGAAAAGTTCAGCCGCCTGTTAGAAAAAGCAGGAGAGAAGAAAAGAGAAGAAATCCTCTCCAGACTGGCACAGGCAGAAAAGACGGAAAGCGCTGATGTGATCGCCGCCATCAAATGGATCTATGCCAACAGCCCTTTAAGCGACCTGGCCAACTACGATTTTGAGATCTTCCAGTCCTGCGCAGAGCATGGAGTGTTCTTAAGGGAAAATTCCCCCTTTGCAAAGGATCTTCCGGAGGACATTTTCTTAAACTATGTGCTTCATGTGCGTGTCAACGAGGAAGAGCTCTGTGACTGCCGTAAATTCTTCTATGGACTGCTGGCAGACCGTGTCAACAGCCTTTCCATGCATGACGCCATCATCGAGGCCAACTACTGGAACGCAGAAAATGTAATGTACCAGGCCACCGACAGCCGTACCATCTCCGCACTGGGAGCATATTATTCTGCATACGGTCGCTGCGGCGAGGAATCCGCCTTCGGCGTAAACGTATACCGTGCCATCGGTATTCCTGCCAGACAGATCTACACACCGCGCTGGGCCCACTGTGACGACAACCATGCCTGGGTGGAGGTCTACTGCGATGGCGCATGGCACTTCCTTGGAGCCTGTGAGCCGGAGGAGGTATTAAATAAGGGCTGGTTCACCAACGCTGCCAGCCGCGCCATGCTGATCCACAGCCGCTGCTTCGGCGAGATCAGCGGGGAGGAGATCATCTCCAAGGTGGGAATGGCTTCTTTCCTGAATAACCTGAAATTATATGCAGTTACAAAATATCTGAAGGTCTGCGTAAAGGACGAGGCCGGGAAGCCGGTACAGGGCGCCCAGGTGGGCTTTGGAATCTTAAACTATTCCAGCTTCTTTGATGCTGCCATCATGGATACCGACGAAAACGGCTGCTGCGGCCTGACCTGCGGCCTGGGAACCATGCATATCCATGTAAAGAAGGACGATGTATTCTGCGAGCGTCTGGTCTATACTCCGGATGTGGATACAGTGGAGATCGTTTTAAAGAATGAGCCGGTGAATTATGATACATGGGAGCACTTTGTTTCCATTGCACCCAAGGACCAGATCGTCAACGGCGCAAAGCCCACAGAGGAACAGAAAGAGCTGGGCATGAAGAAGACTGACGCTGCCAATAAAAAGCGTGAGGCCAGAGTGGCCGCCATGTTTGATGCAGATAAGGCGAAGGCCATTGTGGACAAATACGGTTACAGCCAGGAGATCTACGAGCTTCTGTTTGAGAGCCGCAGCAATGTGACCCGTCTGGAGGAGTTTTTAGAGGATGAGACCTTCTCTGCCCACGCAAAAGAGAAGCTGCTTCTGACTCTTTCCAAAAAGGACAGAAGAGACGTGGATACAGATGTATTAAAAGAGGCCCTGGCCCTTACAAAGGATTATACCTTTGAGGATGAGGAGCTGTTCTACCAGTATGTGGTATGCCCGCGTGTGTTCAACGAGCCCTTAAGAAAGAACCGCCAGTTCATCCTGGACTTCTTTACAGAGGAAGAAAAGGCTGCCTTCCGTAAGGATCCCAGATCCGTATGGGAGTATATCAATAAAGAGATCGCCTTCAACCCGGATATCGAGTACGGTCAGATCGTGACCCGTCCCGTGGGAGCTTTAACCGTAAAGAACGGAAACCAGCGCTCCAAAAAGATCCTGTTTGTGGCCATCTGCCGCGCCCTGGGCATCGTATCCAGAGTGAACCCCATCAACGAGCTGGCAGAGGTCTATGAGGACGGCCGCTTCGTTCCGGTGGAGATCCTGGACAAGGGGGGCAGCACCATCGTCTTCCAGAAGGGAGAGGGCGAGAACTGGGCATACTTCCCGGACTTTTCTGTGAGCCAGCTTGTGGACGGCGGATACCAGACCCTGGATCTGGAAAATGAAAAATGGGACGGCAATGAGCTGAAGATCTCCGTTCCTGCCGGCCAGTACAAGGTCATCACCGACAACCGTCTTCCCAACGGAAACATCTTCGCCAGCCGGTACATCTTCGTGGTGGGCGAGGGCGAGACAAAGACTGTGAAGCTGGAGAAATACCATGCAGATCTGGCCGACATGCTGGATAATTTTACCCTGGACGAGTTCAAGGTATCCGATGAAAACGGCAATACGGTCAAGGGCAGCGAGCTCACAAAGAACCCGGCTGTGCTCATGTGGTTAGAGCAGGGTAAGGAGCCCACGGAGCATATCTTAAACGAGATGCTGGAGCAGGAGGCCGACTTCCAGAATCTGCCCGCCGATATCATCTTTATGGTAAAAGACAAGGCAGCCCTGGAAAACGCCAAGCTGACCAAGGTCCTCAGCACCTTCCCAAGGATCCGTGTTCTCTACGACACCTTCGTTCCCAATGTGGAGACACTGGCCCGCAGAATGTATGTGGACCCGGAGAAGCTTCCTCTGATCATCGTTACCACAAAGGAGCTTAACGCCGTTTACGCATGCAGCGGCTACAACGTAGGCAGCGGCGATATGTTAGTGAAGATCTGCAGGAACTTTGCAGGAAAATAGACTGGAACCATAAGAAACGGTAGTTATACAAGCACCCGCGTACAGAGGCATGAGATCTGTGCGCGGGTACTTTTAATTTCCGCCAGCCGCCAGCGCCGCCCCGCTCTCCGGGAGATGCACATTTGCAGGAGCCGCGGTCCATATCCCAGGGACTTCTATAAGCCTCAACGGCTCCGAAACCCAGTGCAGATCCCCGAGAGCGGGGCGGCGCGTCCCATGCGGACATGAGAAAAAATATTCCCCATTGAAATCCCCCCTCAAACTTGATATAGTAGAATCCAGCACGGATTTCCCCCGATCCATCCATGGTCCGGAGGAGGCCCCTGCCGCAGGCGGGGGCTGCTTGAATGGTCATAAAATATCAGACAGGAGAAAATTTCAGAATAATGAAAAGAATCGCAAAATTTGAAAAAATATCCTTTAAACAGTTTCTCACCGACTGGCAGTCAGAGCATCCCGATGACAGCGAGGACCGGATCCAGGAGATCTATGATTCCATCCGCCTTCCCCGCCGCGCCACCGCCGGTTCCGCCGGATACGATTTTTTTGCCCCCGCAGGCTTTTCCCTGGATCCGGGCCAGTGCACCAGGATCCTCACCGGGATCCGGGCCAGGATCGACGACGGCTGGGTCCTTAAGATCTATCCCAGGAGCGGTCTGGGCTTTAAATACCGTTTACAGCTGAATAATACGGTGGGGATCATCGACAGTGATTATTATGGCTCCGACAATGAGGGGCATATCCAGATCAAGCTGACCAACGACAGCCGGGAGGGAAAGCGTCTGGAGGTAAAGGAAGGAACGGGCTTTGCCCAGGGGATCTTCCTGGAATATGGGATCACCGTGGATGACGAGACGACGGAGGAAAGAAACGGCGGCTTTGGCAGCACCACCAGATAGGGACGGAGAGCGCATATGAAACAGAATTTCCGGAAACACTTAAGACCGCTGGCGGTCCTGGCAGCAGCGGCGCTCCTTCTTACAGGCTGCAAAGGAGTTACAGAGGAGGAGAAGACCGCCCGGGAAAACGGGATCGCCCTTTTAGAAAGCGGCGACTACGAAGGGGCCCTGGACCAGTTTGAAGCGCTGATCCAGGACGCAGACCGGGTCACAGACTTTGAGGTGGATATCCTGAAATACCGGGCAGAAGCCGAATATGGTCTTAAGGACTATGAAGCTGCCGCCCATACGTATGATATCCTGAGCCAGATCGACAAAGAGCGGGCGGAATACGGCTATTTTGCCGCTCTGTCCCTGGCAAAGGCTGGGGATTCCGCCGGAGCCTGGGAAAAGCTGGAGCAGGGAAGGGCCTTGGACGAGGACGGAACGGCCCCGGGCTTCGCAGAGGCCATGACGGCTGTGGGAGAGGCATACCTGGATTCCGGCGATCAGGAACGGGCAGACGCCGTTTATACGGAGCTGATCCAGTCGGGGAAGGCCGGTACCTCTGTATATAACCGCCTGGCCATGGCGGAGATCAAGGCAGGGGACTATGAAACAGCCCTCAGCTATTGTGAGACAGGCCTGGCTCTTTCGGACCGGACGGCAGTCCGGGAGCTTAAATTCAACCAGGCGGTCTGTTTTGAGCATCTGGGCCAGTACCAGAAGGCTCTGGAGCTGTTCCAGGCATATACGGAAGAGTTTGGAAGCGATGAAGCGGCGGAGCATGAGATCGCCTTTTTGAAGACGAGATAGGAGTTTTTCATGGCAGAAATGATTGAATTAAAGGAGCAGGAGGAACGGGTGATCCTGGTGGCCGTGAGCACCGGAGAGGACGATGATACGGCCGCCTCGGTGGACGAGCTGGAGGAGCTGGCGTCTACGGCGGGGGCCGTTACGGTGGGAAAGGTGATCCAGAACCGGGAGAACGTCCATCCAGGGACGTATCTGGGGAAGGGAAAGATCGAAGAAGTGAAGGAGCTTTTATGGGAGCTGGACGCCACAGGCATTATCTGTGACGACGAGCTTTCCCCGGCCCAGCTTAAAAACCTGGAGGACGCCCTGGATACGAAGGTCATGGACCGCACCATGGTGATCCTGGATATTTTCGCATCCCGGGCCAGGACCAGGGAGGGAAAGATCCAGGTGGAGCTGGCCCAGCTCCGGTACCGGGCCGTGCGCCTGGTGGGGCTCAGAAATTCCCTGTCCCGTCTGGGAGGAGGGATCGGCACCAGGGGACCGGGAGAGAAGAAGCTGGAGGTGGACCGGCGTCTGATCCATGAGCGCATCAGCCAGCTGAAGTCTGAGCTGGAGGATGTGAAGCGCCACCGGGAGGTGGTGCGGAAAAAAAGAGAAAACGGAGGGGCCTTGACGGCGGCCATCGTGGGCTATACCAACGCGGGAAAATCCACGCTGTTAAACCGTCTGACCCAGGCTGGGATCCTGGCCGAGGACAAGCTGTTCGCCACTCTGGACCCCACCACCCGGGCCCTTACCCTGCCCGGAGGCGAGCGGGTCCTTTTAACGGATACGGTAGGCTTTATCCGGAAGCTCCCCCACCATCTGATCGAAGCCTTTAAGAGCACTCTGGAGGAGGCAAAGTACAGCGATGTGATCCTCCATGTGGTGGACTGCTCCAATCCCCAGATGGATATGCAGATGCATGTGGTCTATGAGACTTTGCGCCAGCTGGAGATCACAGATAAGGAGATCGTCACTGTGTTCAACAAGATCGACCGGGAGGGAGCCGATACCGCAGGCCGGGATATGGCAGCCGATTACCGGGTGAAGATCTCTGCAAAGACGGGAGAGGGGCTCCCGGACCTTCTGGGCGTCCTGGAGACCATCCTCCGGAGCCGGAGGATCTATTTTGAAAAGGTGTTCTCCTATGCAGAGGCCGGGCGGATCCAGCGGATCCGGAAAAACGGCCGCCTCCTGTCAGAGGAATATAAGGAGGACGGGATCCATGTGACGGCCTACGTGCCGGTGGAGCTGTTTGAGGAGCTGTACCGGTAAAGAGAGATACAGAAAGGGATATGCACATACCTGGTGGATAACCTGTGGATAACTACACAATATCTGGTTTATGATAAAAATAAGAAAACCAGATATTGTGTTTTTATTTCGGCTCTGCTATAATAGGGAATACGACATTGGCGATATCCGAAGAAAGGGGAATATAGATGATACAGGTCATCAAGCGCGATGGTGAGATCGCGGATTTTAATTTAGGGAAGATCACAGAAGCAATCAAGAAAGCCTTTAAAGCCACAAAAAAGGACTACAACAATGAGATCCTGGAGCTTTTATCCCTCCGGGTAACGGCAGATTTCCAGAATAAGATGAAGGACGGAAGGATCTCTGTGGAGCAGATCCAGGACAGCGCGGAGCACGTGCTGGAGGAGACCGGATATACGGATGTGGCAAAGGCTTATATTTTATATAGAAAACAGCGGGAGAGGATCCGCAATATGAAAAACACCATCCTGGATTATAAGGATGTGGTGAACAGCTATGTGAAGGTAGAGGACTGGCGTGTGAAGGAAAATTCCACAGTTACATATTCTGTGGGCGGACTGATCTTAAGCAACTCAGGGGCGATCACGGCCAACTACTGGCTGTCGGAGATCTATGACACAGAGATCGCCGAGGCCCACAGGAGCGGAGACCTGCATCTCCATGACCTGTCCATGCTTACCGGATACTGCGCCGGCTGGTCCTTAAAGCAGCTGATCATGGAGGGACTGGGCGGGATCCCTGGAAAGATCACCTCCTCCCCGGCAAGGCACCTTTCCGTGCTGTGCAACCAGATGGTGAATTTCCTGGGGATCATGCAGAACGAATGGGCCGGAGCCCAGGCGTTTTCTTCCTTTGATACATACCTGGCGCCCTTTGTACGGACGGACCACCTGGACTATCCGGCAGTGAAGAAATGCATCGAATCCTTTATTTATGGCGTCAATACCCCCAGCCGCTGGGGCACCCAGGCTCCATTCTCCAACATCACCCTGGACTGGACGGTGCCGGACGATATGGCCAATATGCCGGCTATCGTAGGTGGAAAGGAAATGGACTTCACCTACGGAGACTGCAAGGCGGAGATGGATATGATCAACCGGGCCTTCATTGAGACCATGATCGAGGGAGATGCCAATGGCCGCGGCTTCCAGTATCCGATCCCTACTTACTCCATCACAAAGGATTTCGACTGGTCCGACAATCTGAACAACCGGCTGCTGTTTGAAATGACCGCCAAATACGGCACTCCGTATTTCTCCAACTATATCAACAGCGATATGCAGCCCAGCGACGTGCGCAGCATGTGCTGCCGCCTGCGCCTGGATCTGCGGGAGCTGCGGAAAAAGACCGGCGGCTTCTTTGGTTCCGGAGAGAGTACAGGCTCTGTGGGCGTTGTGACCATCAACATCCCCAGGATTGCATATCTGGCAAAGGATGAAGACGATTTTTACGAGCGTCTGGACCATATGATGGACATCGCGGCCCGCTCCTTAAAGATCAAGCGGGAAGTGATCACAAAGCTTCTGGACGGCGGCCTGTACCCCTACACCAAGCGGTATCTGGGCACCTTTAAGAACCATTTCTCCACCATTGGTCTTATCGGTATGAACGAGGCATGCTTAAATGCCCGGTGGATCCGGAAGGATCTGGTGAGCCCGGAGGCCCAGAGGTTTACAAAGAACGTGCTGAACCATATGCGGGACCGTCTTGTGATCTACCAGGAGGAGTACGGCGATCTGTACAACCTGGAGGCAACTCCGGCGGAGTCCACCACCTATCGTCTGGCCAGACATGACAAGGAAAAATATCCGGATATCATCACCGCCGGGTGTGAGAAGGATGGAACGCCCTATTATACAAACAGCTCCCACCTTCCGGTATCCTATACAGCGGATGTGTTTGACGCCCTGGATATCCAGGACGAGCTGCAGACCCTGTATACCTCCGGTACGGTGTTCCATGCGTTCCTGGGCGAAAAGCTGCCCGACTGGAAGGCAGCGGCCAAGCTGGTACGGACCATTGCAGAAAATTATAAGCTTCCTTACTATACGCTGTCTCCCACCTACTCCATCTGCCGGGAACACGGCTACTTGAACGGTGAACACTTCACCTGCCCCGTATGCGGGGAAAAGGCAGAGGTTTACAGCCGGATCACCGGCTACTACCGTCCGGTCCAGAACTGGAACGATGGAAAGACCCAGGAGTATAAGGAAAGAAAGATGTACGACATCGGCCATTCCGTCTTAAAGAGATCCCCGGAGGCTTCCAGGGAGATCGCCCAGGCCATCCATCAGGCCAGGGAAGAGATCCAGGAGGCCAGAAATGAGGGAAAGGCCGGAAATGAAGGGAAGGCCAAGGAGCCGTCCATGATCCCCCAGGGAAACGGCGCTTTCCTCTTTACCACCAAGACCTGCCCAAACTGTAAGATCGCCAAAGAATTTTTAAAGGATGAGCAGTACCAGGTGGTGGATGCAGAAGAAAATCCAGAGCTTTCCGACGCCTATGGGATCATGCAGGCGCCTACACTGGTGCTTGTAAAGGATGGAGAGATCAGAAAATTTGTTAATGCGTCAAATATCAAAAAATACGTGGATTCCAGAAAAAAATAAATTTTAGATGGAATGGATCGGTTAAATGGGAACCGGGAAACGGCCAGGTCACAGGCTGTCTCCCGGTTTCTGCTTTATAAGGGAAAAATCTTACGATTTGAGGAAAAATTCTATAATAATTCGGATAATATCTTGTTGATTCCAGGAAAATATGGTAAATTAAGAGTGAAAGTTGGAAATCAACGGAAGTTTTTGTAACTGGCAGATCATGTTTCGTGTTTCGGCACAGATAGGAGTTGGGGGATGAAGAGAAATAAATTGTATTATATTTTGTTCGTGCTGTATATTCTGGCTACGGCGTTTGTTCTTTATGTCAATGGGATCTTTACGGGAAATGTGGCATCGTTCCTGAACCTGGCCATCAACGGCGTATTCCTTCTGGTGATAGGGATCCTGTTCGTGATCTGCGGTTTCAGCTTTGCCAGGCTTAACCGGTGCACCGACGAGCTGGTCCGGGTCACAGAGGAGATCCAGAAAGAATACAAAGAGGCAGGGGAAAAGAACCTGTGGGCCAGCTACTGTGAACGCAAGGAGCTGTTCCAGGATGTGGCTTTAAAGGATGCCTTTGGAAAGTACCTGATGCGGATGAAGACATTAAAGACCCGGTACGGGTATACCTCTGTCTGTGATGTGGAGGAGTACATAAACGAGGATCTGCTGGACCAGGCGGGCATGACCCACTTTAATTCGGCCATGGGCGGGACTCTCACCGGCCTTGGCATCCTGGGAACCTTCCTGGGGCTTTCCATGGGACTGGGATCCTTCAACGGAAACGATATCTACACCATTTCCGACAATGTGGGCCCGCTGCTTTCGGGCATGAAGGTGGCCTTCCACACATCGGTATACGGTATTTTCTTCTCTCTGGTATTTAATTTTGTATACCGGAGCCTGATGGCAGACGCTTATGGAAAGATGGACGGCTTTCTGGCAGCCTTCCGTCAGTGCGTTCTTCCCCAGCCGGTGTCAGAGCGGGAAAATTCCGCTTCCATGCTGGTGTACCAGGCGGGAATGGCCGATTCCATGAAAAAGATCATGGAGCTTTTAAAGGGAAATGCCGAGGAGCAGACCCGTGGCGTGGAGCGGATCGTGGCCCAGGTGATGGAAACACTGGAATACTCTATGGGAGCCAGCTTTGCCAGTCTGGGGGATACCATGAGATCTGCCGGCGAGGCCCAGATGGCCTATGCAGAATCCGGCAGACAGCTGACGGAGGCAGCAGAGAAGCTTCTGGATTCCAGCCGTGCCCTCCAGGCCTCGGTGGCTCAGGAGATGGAGCGCCAGGTGGCCTTTGCCAGAGAGTTGCGGGAGCAGAAGGAGGACCTGGCAGCAGCCTGCCGGGAGATGACTGAAGACGTGGGAAACCAGATCCACACCTTTCATCAAATGAGGAATCTGTATGAAAAATAGAAGAAAAAACAGGGAGGCCTTTGGGGAACACAGCTACTGGCAGTCCTACTCGGATATGATGGCAGCGCTGCTTCTGGTGTTTGTGCTGATCATCGCCATCACCCTTTCCATCTACCGCCAGAAGACCGTGGACCTGGACCAGGCCAGGCTGGACCTCAATGCAGCCCAGACCAAGCTGGACCAGGCGGCTCTGGAGCTGGAGGATTTCCGGGCAAAGATCGAGCTTTCCAACGAGGAACTGAATAAGTCCCTGGCAGAGCTCCAGGAGGCCTACGCCCAGGCAGCTCTGACAGAAGAGGAGTTAAATAAGGCGTATCTGGAGATCGAGGATGCCCAGAATGAGCTGGAGGTAACGAAGAGTGAGCTCCAGGATATTGTGGGGATCCGCACAGATATCATCGGAGCCCTTCAGTCGGCCTTCAATAACTCTGCCATGTCCGTGGATGCCCAGACCGGCTCCATTACCTTCTCCTCGGATGTGCTTTTTAACTATAACAGCGCCGTTCTGACGGATGCCAGCAAACAGACCCTCAGGGAAACGATCCCCATGTACCTGGGCGTTCTTTTAAGGGACGAATACCAGGATTACATTGCGGAGATCATCATCGAGGGCCATACGGATACGGTGGGAAGCTATCTGAGCAATCAGCAGCTTTCCTATAACCGGGCCAATTCTGTGGCCAGGTTCTGTCTGGATTCCGGCAACGGCTTAAACGAGACGGAGATCGCCAGGCTCCAGCAGGTGCTGACGGTCAACGGCCGTTCCTTCAGCAACCCGGTGTATACCGCAGAGGCTCCGGGAGCGGAGCTTCAGGTGGACATGGACGCTTCCAGGCGGGTGGAGATCAAGTTCCGGCTGAAGGAGGACGAGATGATCGAAAAGATCTCGGAGATCCTGAGAGACTAGAGGAAAATCAGGGAAAAATAGGAATAGAAGCGGAACGAGGGGACGGGAACTGTCCCCTCGTTGACGTATGTCCGGCATTTTGCTATACTGAAAGAGAGTGTTTTCACTATTATCTGGAAAGGAATGAAAGGGGCATGACAAAAATAAGAGGAAGAGTGAAGGAACTATGGCTGGATTTTCTGTATGATATTGCCGGTGGATTTTTACAGGCAGTGGCTCTCCACTGCTTCATCGACAGCATCGACATCGCCCCTGGAGGCGCCACCGGCCTGGCCATCCTTCTGAACCGGTTCACCTCCCTGCCCATCGGTATCCTGACGTTTGCAGTGAATGTCCCGCTTCTGATCGCTGCATGGATCTATCTGGGGAAGGGGCGGACCATAAAGACCCTGAAGACAGTGGCGGTGCTGACGGTGATCCTGGACTTCATCATCACGCCTTATGTGCCGGTCTATACGGGAGACAAGATGGTGTCCTGTATTTTTGGCGGCGTGCTTATGGGAGCCAGTCTGGCCGTGGTGTTCATGCGCGGCTCCACCACCGGAGGCGGTGACATCGCAGCCAAGCTGCTTCAGAAGTACCGGCCCCATATGCAGACGGGGACGGCAGTGATGCTGACGGATATGGTGATCATCGGCGCATCCATGGTGGTGTTCGGAAATATCGAATCCGGTCTTTACGGCCTTATTAATATGGTGGTGTCCACCTATGTGATCGATATCATGCTTTATGGTATGAATAAGAGTACCATGGTGACGGTGATGTCCCCCAAGGTCCAGGAGATCGGCGACCAGCTGATGGAGCATCTGGGCCGGGGCTGTACCTTCTTTAAGAGCCGCGGCGGCTACGCCAAGGTGGAGGGAGAGACCCTGATCTGTGTGGTGGACCGGAAGCAGTTTTATAAGGCGAAAAAGATCATCTACGGCATCGACGAGGATGCGTTTGTGATCGTTTCCGAGGCCAAAGAGGTGTATGGAGAAGGCTTTCTGGATTCCGACTGGGAGGTATAAGGTTCCGGAGAGAAAAGAAAAAACGGCAGACGGGCAGGATCTTTATCCGCCCGGACTGCCGCTTTTTATATCAGATATTTTTATTGAAAACCTACTGGATATAGGGGGCTGCGACTGCGTCGATGGCAGCCGGATCCTTGGCGGCCCACTGCTCATAGGTCATGCCGGAGGCAGCCACGGTCTTTCCTAACTCCACTAAGAAGGCTGGGATCTGGTCCTCCAGGATCGTTCCGGCCTCCCGGCCCATGGTCTCTCCGCCCTGGAGCTCGTTTCCGTTTACATAGAGGACAAAGGCCGGAAGAGGCTTCTTGTCCACCATTTTCACACCGCCGCGGAAGCCGATGGCACCGGTCTGGTGGGTTCCGCAGGAGGAGGGACATCCGGAGATATGGATCTGGGGAAGGGCTCCGTCGGGGATCCCGGCTTCCCGTACTGCATGGACGCAGGCGGAAAGGAGAGCCTGGGAGTCGCGGACGCCCACCTGGCAGATGCTGGCTCCGATGCAGCTTACGGATGTTTCAAATAAGGTTTCTGCACCATCACCAGTGGCAGCCAGGACCAGTTTTGCCTCGTCTCCGGTGAGGTTTACGATATAAGCGGTCTCATCGGGAGCCAGGCGCATCTCAGCGTCTTCCATATCAGCCAGAAGATCACTGAGGGAACAGAAGGCAACGGGATCAGGCTGGCCTCCCAGAGGATGCCATACTACGGTATAGAGGCCGTCCTGCTTCTGGGGGATCACACGGGCGCCGCAGGCAGTGGAGCCGTTGCCCTTTTTGGAGATATCCCAGGGAGCCACGGCCAGATCCAGGTTTTCACCGGATGCCAGTACCTGGTTTAACTTTTCCAGGAAGGCCTCGGCATATTTTTCCGGTCCGCCTAAGATCTCCTGCATATAACGGGTGCGGGCCTTTCCGCGGTTTTCATAGTTTCCGTAGGCGCGGAAGGTGAGCCACATGGCCTTTACATAGTAAAGGATCTTTTCCGGCTCCACGGCTTCAGCGACCTTGACGCCGAAGCGGGGATTGTTTCCCAGGCCTCCGGCGCTGTAAACGTCAAACTTTCCATCAGGTCTGGCTGCAAAGCCCAGATCCCGGAAAGTGGCATGGGTCAGGTTCTTCGGGGAGCTTGAGAAGGCCACTTTTAATTTTCTGGGCATTTTTTCAGCCTTGATGAAGTTCATCAGATAGTCGGCGGCCGCCTCCGCATAGGGCATAACGTTGAAATACTCGTCCTTTTCCACACCGGAGAGAGGGGAGCACATGACGTTTCTCGGGAAATCTCCGCCGCCGCCCATGGTCACGATCCCGCAGTCCAGGGCCCGTTCCATAATATCAAAAACGGCTTCCTGCTGGAGGTCATGAAGCTGGATGGTCTGGCAGGTGGTAAAGTGGATCCGGGATACCTTGTGGGTACGGACCGCTTCTGCAACAAAGGCCAATTTTTCTCTGGTAACGCGGCCGGCAGTCATACGGAGACGCAGCATGCTGGCTTTTCCGCCCTTCTGGGCGTAGCTTCCATACAGGCCGGAAAAGCCCTTATAGGCCATTTTGTCCAGATCGCCTGCATAAAAGGCAGTTGTTTTTTCCCTGAATTCCGGCAGATCGGCTTTCCAGGACTGGGGATCGATTCGATTCATATTCATTTTCCTTCCTTATAAATAGGATATACAGATTTAACGTACAGGTCCGGATGCCGGACCGCGTCATGAAAAAACAGTCCGGTATCCATGGATGGGGCAGAGAACGCCTGCCCGGTCTCATGATTCCATTGTAGCATAAGAGAAATTTGGTGGCAAGAATATTTCATAGGAGAGAAAAAGGAAAAAAGAACCGCCCAGAACGGCTTCCGCAGGGGAGGCACTTTCCGGACGGATCCAGAGGGGGACGGGAAAGATCACAGATTGAGTCCAAGGGACTTGGCGTATTCACGGGATTCCTCATACCACTGGTTGTAAAGATCCTGCTCCAGCACCATGTCGATGATCTCATTGATCCGATCCGTCAGCTCGTCTTCGCCTTTGGGGATCCCGATCCGGATCCCCTGGGTGCTTTCATCTACAGTAAAGTAAAAATCCGGAAGGATCATCAGTCCGCTTTCCGGGGTGGAATCCAGATAGAGCTGTGCCATTTTCAGCGAGGCGGCCGCAGCGTCGGCACGGCCTGTCTGCACCATCAGAAAGGCGTCATTGGCAGAGGAGACCAGATTCAGCTTTCCGCAGTCCGGGAGCTGTTCTTTTACGAACAGTTCCTGGAGAGAGCCGTTCTGTACGGTGATGGTCCTGTTTTTTAGATCTCCTGCACCGGTGATCGTTCCGGCATCCTCCTGGCGGATCAGGAGGCCGTAGGCCTTCTGGGGATCCTCACTGCCGAAATAATATCCTTTGGAGAGGTTCATGGCTTCGGCCCGCTCCGGCGTATAGGCCAGGGCGGAAATGGCCAGGTCATATTTCCCGGACGTGATGCTTCCCAGCACGGTGGTAAAATCCATGGGCTTCAGGCGCAGCTCCACTCCCAGCTCGTTGGCGATATAGTTGGCCAGCTGGATGTCAGAGCCCGCATACCGGTCCTGGCCGGTTTTTGTGGTGTCGATAAATTCGTTGGGGGCAAAGGAAGGCTCGGTGGCCACCTCGATATATCCCCTCTCTAAGATTGCGTCAAGACGGGAGGAATGGACGCTCTCACCGCCAGTCTGGGAGACCGTATGATGGGTGGATGCCTCAGCGGTGGTACATGCGGTGAGCGCAGCCACGGAAAGGGTCATCAGGGCAGTGAGAGATGCGAAAAATTTTACTTTCCTCATGGGAAAATCCTCCTTCTTGTGGTATTTTGATATTTTTATAAATTAGCAATTTATCATGGTAAAATGCTAACATAGTGAAGAGTATAACCTTAGGATCCGGAATTGTCAAGTCCTTTTATGGGGCTTCCTTTGGAAGGGCCGCCTTTGCAACCGCGGTTTTTATGGCGTTCATCAGAGCCATGGAGGTATACTGGGAGCCTGCGGGATATTCAAGGCCCTCCAGGGACTGGCTTTCCAGGATCTGGGCGGACAGGGCATCCATGGACGGCTGCATCAGAGGATACATGGCGGCCACAGAGTCGCTTAAGGGAACCAGGGTCACGGCGCTTATGCGGTCCGGGCTCACGGCCACCTCCACGTTTACGTTCTGGCGGCCCAGGGATAAGGAGGCCGAGTAGACTCCCGGCGCATAAACGGCCGGGGAAGCGCTTTCGGCAGTGGGAGCCGGAGCTTCTTTTTCAGAACAGAACATGAAGAAAAACAGCAGGATCAGAAAGATGGCCAGGCCGATGAAGATGGCAGTGTAGATGATCTCCTTCATCCGGAGGACAACGATTTTTGTTTTGGAGCTCATGGGTCAGTTCCTTTGGGATTCTTTGTTTGTTACAGCTTATGAAAACCCAGGGGTCAATATGACGGGAGGTCTTGTAAAAAGCGGGTTCTCCCATTATAATGGAAACTGACATACTGCGGAGGAAAAGGCCGCAGGATGGGGTGACTTTATAATCAGGAGGTAAGGACAATGGACTTAAGAGAACGGAAAGAGTTTGAAGCCCGGGTACCGGAGATCGCAGCGGCTGTGGAAAAGAAGCCGGTGGGCTGGATCAATCCGCGCCTGGTATCCATGAAGGAGCTGCCAAAGGATCTGGCGGTGACGGTGGAGGATATTGACGATGCAGAGGCGAGGCTTGAGCGGTTCGCGCCGTATATCAAGAAGCAGTTCCCGGAAACTGAAAAGGACGGCGGACTGATCGAGTCTCCGTTTGTGGAGATCCCGAAGATGAAGGAGCTTTTAAAGGAGCGCCATGGCTGTGAGCTTGCCGGAAGGCTTTACTTAAAAGAGGACAGTCAGCTGGCCATTGCCGGCTCCATCAAGGCCCGGGGCGGGATCTATGAGATCTTAAAGTATGCGGAGACCCTGGCCATTGAAAACGGGCTTTTAAAGACCACGGACGATTATTCCATCCTGGCTTCCCAGGAATTTGTAGATTTCTTTGGACGTTATACGATCCAGGTAGGCTCCACAGGAAACCTGGGCTTAAGCATTGGTATCATCAGCGCGAAGCTGGGCTTTAAGGTCATTGTCCATATGTCCCATGACGCCAGACAGTGGAAGAAGGATCTTTTAAGGAGCAAGGGTGTCACGGTGAAGGAATATGAGTCCGATTATGGGGAAGCCGTAAAGCAGGGGCGGAAGGAATCCGACAGCGACCCCACCAGCTATTTTGTGGATGACGAAAATTCCAGGGATCTGTTCATGGGATACAGCGTGGCTCCCAGAAGGTTAAAGAAGCAGCTGGAGGCGGCCGGAGTTTTCGTGGACCAGGATCACCCGCTGTTCGTATATCTGCCCTGCGGCATCGGAGGAGCGCCAGGCGGCATTGCCTATGGCTTAAAGACCGTGTTCGGTGACAATGTCCACTGCTTCTTTACAGAGCCGGTGGATTCCTGCTGTATGCTGTTGGGCATGGCCACGGGACTCCACGACCAGGTCTGCGTCCAGGATTTCGGCATCTCCGGAAAGACCCACGCCGACGGACTGGCAGTGGGACGGCCGTCCGCCTTTGTCGGCAAGTTCATGGAGCCCATGTTAAGCGGGATCTTTACCACCGGAGACGCAGTGCTCTATGATTATATGCGGGATCTGATGGAAGCAGAAGGTGTGTTCATCGAGCCCTCCTCCTGTGCCGCCTTTGCCTTTGCAGAGGTTCCGGAGCGTCTTGGGGATTACATTAAGAGCCAGGGACTGGAGGAAAAGCAGGAAAACATCACCCACATCGCCTGGGCCACCGGAGGAAGACTGGTGCCGGAGGATGTGAAAGAGGAATACGTCCACACCCATCTGGCCTGATCCCCGGCGGTCCGGTGTCCCGGACCGGGGAAGGACGAAACCCCTTGAAAAAGGGACGGCCGGATGGTAGAATATCAGTCGGAAGGCATGTAAATCATATAGGAGGAAATCATGTATAACAATTTAAACGAAGAGTTATTTGCATTTATTAAAAAAAGCCCCACCAGCTTCCATGCCATTGCCGCTATGGAAGAATATATGGAAAATGCCGGAGCTGAAAAGCTTTCCGAGGGCAGCGTATGGAACTTAAAGGAAGGCGGTACCTATTATGTGACAAGAAATAAATCCGCCATCATCGCGTTCCATGTTCCCTGTAAGGAATTTACCGGCTTCAATATCGCCGCCAGCCACAGTGATTCCCCGTCCTTAAAGATCAAGGAAGATCCGGAAATGAACGTGGAGAACCAGTATGTAAAATTAAATGTGGAAAAATATGGCGGAATGCTCTGCGGACCGTGGTTTGACAGACCCCTTTCTGTGGCCGGCCGTGTGATCGTGCAGGATGGAAATAAGCTGGAGACAAAGCTTGTGGCCGTAGACCGGGATATTTTAATGCTCCCGAGCCTGGCTGTCCATATGAACCGGGATGTCAATGACGGATATAAGTACAATTTCCAGAAGGACATGCTCCCCTTATTCCGGATGCATGGCTCCAAGACGGATTTCCTGTCCATGATCGCCGCTGAGGCAGGAGTGGAAAAGGAGAACATCAAGGGCAGCGACCTGTTCCTTTACGACAGAATGGAAGGAAGAGTATGGGGCGCAGAGGATGAATTCATCTCCGCGCCGCGTCTGGATGACCTTCAGTGCGCCTTCACATCCATGAAGGGCTTTTTAAAGAGCCAGAGCGAGAAGAGCGTTTCCGTTCTCTGCGTAATGGACAACGAGGAAGTGGGCAGCGGCACGAAGCAGGGCGCAGGCTCCACCTTCCTTTACGATGTTCTCCGCCGGATCAACTTTTCCATGGGAAGAAGCGAGGAGGAATACTGGACAGCCGTGGCAGCCAGCTTCATGATCTCCGGCGACAACGGCCATGCGGTCCATCCCAACTATGCGGATAAGACAGATCCCACCAGCCGTCCGTACTTAAACGGCGGTATCGTGATCAAGCACAGCGCCAACCAGAAATATACCACCGACGCTGTTTCCGCAGCCGTAATGCGTTGTCTCTGCGACCGTGCAGGCGTGCCTTACCAGAACTTCTTAAACCGCTCCGATATGTTAGGCGGCTCCACTCTGGGCAATATCTCCAACTCCAAGGTATCCTTAAATACCGTGGACATCGGACTGCCCCAGCTGGCAATGCATTCCTCTTATGAGACTGCAGGCGCTAAGGATATGGAGTATATGGTAAAAGCCTTCGAGGAATTCTATAAGTCCTCCATTTCCGTATCGGAAGACGGATCCTTTGAGATCCAGTAAACACACTGGACAGATCCGGCAGCTTATTTTATACTGTATGCAAGGACAGAGGCCAGGACATCAAGTTTGTCCCCGGCCTCTGTATTTGATTTACGGGAGGAAAATATGATGCTGGAAAACCTTGTGATGCTGGCCTTCGTGGCCGTTCTGATGTTCTGCGTGGCCTTTGGGGTCCCAACGGCCGCCGCCCTCATAGCGGGATATGTGATCTTTATCCTTTATGGGATGAAAAAGGGATATTCGGTCCCTTCACTTCTTAAAATGTCCTGGTCCGGTCTTGGTACTGTGATCCGGATCCTGTTTATCTTTCTTCTGATCGGAATCCTGACGGCCCTGTGGAGAGGCGCCGGGACCATTCCGGAGATCATCGCCGTTTCGGCGGGACTGATCCATCCTTCGGGCTTTTTACTGCTGAGCTTCTTATTAAACTGTGCTGTTTCGGTGCTGACGGGCACATCCTTTGGCACGGCGGCCACCATGGGCGTGGTCTGTATGACCATGGGATCGGCCATGGGCGTGAATCCTCTGTTTACAGGCGGGGCGGTGGTATCGGGGATCTTTTTCGGGGACCGGTGCTCCCCGGTGTCCACCAGCGCTCTTCTGGTCAGTGAGCTGACCGGGACCGATCTGTACGGAAATATCCGCAGGATGCTCCGGTCCTGCCTGGTTCCTTTCGTTCTGACCTGTGCAGCCTATCTGGCCCTGGGGGCCTTTTCCAGAGGAGGAAGCGGAGCCATGGATGTGAAGACCATGTTCTCTGGACATTTTACCCTGCACTGGATCCTTCTGGTTCCGGCCCTTCTGATCCTGGTGATGGCGGCCTTCCGCGCAAAGGTGAAATATACCCTGCTGGCCAGTGCGGCAGCGGCGGCGGTGTGCTGTCTGGTATTCCAGAAAATGACTGTTCATGAGCTCATAAGGCTCATGATCTTCGGATACAGGTCAGAGGACCCGCAGTTAGCGGCCATGATGAACGGAGGCGGCTTCCTTTCCATGGTCCAGGTGTCGGTGATCGTGGGGATCTCCTCGGCCTATGCGGGGATCTTTGAGGGTACCGGCCTTCTTCTGGGGATCAAAAGGTACGTGGAGGCCGTCAGCAGGAGGATCACGCCCTTCGGCGGGATCCTGGCAGTCTCTGTGGTCACCTCCATGATCTCCTTTAACCAGACCCTGGCGATCATTCTGACCGACCAGCTCACAAAGGATGCGGAGCCGGACAAGGAAAAACGGGCCCTGGCCCTGGAGGACACGGTGGTCCTCATGGCGGCCCTGGTGCCCTGGTCCATTGCAGGAAACGTGCCCATTTCCACCATAGGCGCACCCATGGCCAGTCTGTGTCTGGCATTTTATCTGATCATTGTGCCATTGTGGAATTTTGCCCGGGCTTTGACGCAAAATCGTAAGAATTTTGAAAGAAACTGAAAGGAAAACGCATAAGAATAGAAAAGTTCTCGTGTTATACTGAAGCTGACACTGAAAGAGAGAAAGAGAGAACAGCGCGGTGGGAGGACATACAGACATGAGACACGACGACAGAATGAATGAAACGGAAGGAAAAACACTGGCCCAGGGACAGGGAATGAATGTACCCGGGGAGACGGAGACCAGAGAGGAAGCGGAAATGTCCAGGGAAAAAGGACAGGACGCGGAGGAGAAGGAGGCGGCCCCGGAAGCACCGCAGGAGGACGCGGCCTTTGACCGGCAGCTGGAGGAGATGATGAACGGAACAGGAGGAAAGAAGGCCGGGAAGAAAAAGCGCGGAAAAAAGAAGTTTCTCCTGGCGGCGGCGGTCCTGGCAGTCCTGGGCATTGGAGCCGTAAAGGTCCTGGGCGGCAGCGAGCCCAGTCTTCCCACAGCAGCTACGGTGACGCCGGTGAGAAAGGAGATCCAGAACCGGCTTTCGGTCAGCGGTCCGGTTTCCGGCACCGACAGTGTGGACGTGGTATCCAATCTCCATGCAGAGGTGCTGGAGATCCCTGTAAAGGAAGGCGATAAGGTCACAAAGGGACAGGTCCTGGCAGTCCTGGACGATACAGACCTGAAAAAGGAAGTGGCCATGGCAAAAAACGATTACGATCTGGCAGTGAGCACCTGCGCGGAGCAGGACCGGGACGCCAGGAACGGCTATGCCAAGGCGGTCCAGGATCTGAAAACGGCCCAGGACAATTATAACCGGACCAAGGTCCTCTATGACAGCGGGGACGTGCCCCTGGTGGATCTGGAAACGGCGGAAAACGGCTTAAACGATGCAAAGCGCCAGGCTGCCTCCTATGAGGTGAAGAATGGCCAGGCAGTGGCAGGGGATTCCTACCGGCTCCAGGTGGAAAAGGCCCGGTTTGAGTATGAGAAGAAGCAGGAGCAGCTGGCGGATACCCAGATCACCAGCCCCATCGACGGCACGGTGGTACGGGTCAACACCAAGGTGGGCCGGTTCGCCGATTCAGTGGAGGACTCGGAGCCTTTATTCATCATAGAAAATCTGGATGTTCTGGAAATGGAGATCAAGGTCAGCGAGTATTCCATCGGAAAGGTGGCTGTGGGCCAGGAGGCAGAGATCTCCGCAGATATCCTGGACGGAGAAACGGTCCGCGGCCAGGTGGTGTCCATTTCCCCCACCGGTGAGGAAAAGGGCGGCGGCTCCACCGAGCGGGTCATCCCCACAAAGGTGCGGATCATGGATGAGAACACAAAGCTCATTGCCGGGATCACAGCCAAGGCCCAGATCGTCCTGGAGGAAAAGGAGGATGCCCTGACGGTGCCAGTGGCCGCCGTGACGGAACGGAACGGAGTTTCCATGGTGCTGGCAGTGAAGGACGGCATGATCCATGAGGTCCCTGTGCAGACCGGCATTGAGGGAGATGTGGAGCTGGAGATCCTTCCCGGCGAGGGCGAGGAGCTGGACGAGACGACCCAGATCGTGGCCGCTCCCTCTGAGGGCTTGACGGAGGGCATGGCCGTGACCGCCATGGCGCAGTAAGGGGGGAATGGATGTGTTTGGAATCAGAGACAAAAAGCTTTCTCCCTATATGACAGAAAACGTCCATGAGGAGCTGATCCGCCTGGAAAACCTGGTGAAGATCTACGATACCGGAGCCATTAAGGTCCTGGGGCTGAAAAAGATCAGCCTGACCATCCGGCGGGGGGAGTTTGTAGCCATCATGGGCCATTCCGGCTCGGGAAAATCCACCCTCATGAATATCCTGGGCTGTCTGGACCGCCCCACCATGGGCCATTATTATCTGGACGGCATCGACACGGCGGAGCTGGATCCCAACGAGCTTTCGGCGGTGCGGAATTTAAAGATCGGCTTCGTGTTCCAGTCCTTTAACCTGATCTCCAGGACCTCGGCCTTAAAGAATGTGGAGCTTCCCATGACCTATGCCCGGATCCCCAAGAGGAAACGGGCGGAGCGGGCCATGGAGCTTCTGGAATGCGTGGGCCTGGGAGCCAGGGCAGACCACATGCCCAATGAAATGTCCGGAGGCCAGAGGCAGAGGGTGGCCATCGCCAGGGCTCTGGCCAACGAGCCGCCGCTGATCTTAGCCGACGAGCCCACGGGAAACCTGGATACGGCGGCTTCCATTGAGATCATGGAGATTTTTTCAGAGCTCCATAAGGCCGGAGCCACGGTGGTGGTGGTGACCCATGAGGAAAATATCGCCGCCTTCACGGACCGGATCATCCGGTTTTCCGACGGCCAGATCATCAGCGATGAGAAAAACTTAAATCCCACGCCTGGCAGCGGAGTGATCCACACCCGGGGACTTTACGGGAGAAAGGGGGAGGCCGTATGCTGATCGAAAATATGGCCATGGCCTTCCACGCCATAAAGGCCAATAAGATGCGTTCCTTCCTCACCATGCTGGGCATCATCATCGGCATTGGCTCTGTGATCTCCATTGTGTCCATCGGCGATACCATGCGGGGACTGTTCCAGGATCTTTATAAGGACGTGGGGATCACCCAGGCCTATATCCAGATCGGCTACTGGATCGATGATGTGCGTATGACCGATTATTTCACCCTGGATGATCTGGATAAGATCAAAGAGGTATTCGGGGATGAGGTGGCTTACATCGACAGCAGTGCGTATCTGAGCACAGATGTACAGGCGGGCCGTACGAAAATGAAGTTTGAATTTACCGGCATCGACTATAATTACCAGGAAGTACAGCCAGTGGATGTGATCTACGGCCGCTATCTCAACGAGGGAGATGTGCTGGGCCGGAGGAAAAACCTGGTGATGGAGGCAAAAAGCGCCGAGAAGCTGTTCGGAACGGAAAACGCCGTGGGGAAAAGCCTGCGGATGACCGTTTACGGGGAGACAGACGAGTATACGGTGGTGGGCGTTTACAAAAAAGAGATGAACGCCTTCCAGGCGCTGATGATGGGGACTGGGAGCGATACGGGAGCGGCCTTTATCCCCTATACGATCCTCACCTGGCCCAATGATAACTTTTACTCCTGCCGTCTGTTCGCGGCGGACGATGTGGATATGACGGATTTCATGAACCGGCTCATGGCGTATATCGCCAAACAGAAGGACAGGAAGCCAGAGGACTTTTACAGCCAGACGGCGGTGGATGAGATGGGCAGTGTGGACAGTATGATGGGAGCCCTGTCCGCGGCTGTGGGCGGGATCGCAGCCATTTCTCTCCTGGTGGGAGGCATCGGCATTATGAACATCATGCTGGTCTCTGTTACGGAGCGGACCCGGGAGATCGGGATCCGGAAGGCTCTGGGAGCCAGGACCCGGGACGTGCTGATCCAGTTCCTGACAGAATCGGCGATCCTCTCGGCCTGCGGCGGCATCATCGGCGTGGTGCTGGCGGTGAGCGTGGTATCCCTGGGCGGCATGGCCCTGGGACTTCCAGTGGTCATAAAGCCTGGGATCATTTTCCTGGCTGTGGGATTCTCCGCAGTGGTGGGAATTTTCTTCGGGATCTATCCGGCCTCCCGGGCGGCCAAGGCAGATCCCATCGACGCCCTGCGGTACGAATAAAAATAAAAGAAGCTGTTTTGCTGGGACCGGCCGGAAGGCCGGTCCTTTTGCGGACAGGGGGAAGTGTACCCGCCTTATGGGGCGCACCTTAGCTTCACAGTGCACTAGTCAACGAAAAGTAGATTGTGGCGTATTACTGCGCAGAAGAACGAGAAATGTGATATTCCTTTTCTGCGTCATGAACGGTTATTTCACCTTCTACAATTCTTCTCCCAATGAGTATGCGTTCTTCTTTGGTAAGCATATGTGATACCTCCTGTATAATATAAGAATCTATAGAATAAAAGACTATTTCTATTGTCTACTATTTTTGGGGTGGTGTCTACTTTTATCTTACCACTTCATACCACTTCACACAGGCCCTGTTGTTGGGCATAGAATAGACTTTTTTTCTGCTATGCCCAAAATTCCTGCAGTTTTTGGGCATATACAGGGAAAAAAGAGATATATGTCCAATCCCGCAGGAAGATCCGGTGAAAATCCAGGATTTCCGCACGATTTTTGGGCACCATGGAAAAAAGGAGGGATTTTTGCCCAAAATTTTTGACGATACGGGAGGGGGGAATATGAAGCTAGGAGAGCATATAGTTGGTAGGCCGGGGAATGGGAGAGGAAAATTAGAGAGGGCAGAAAGATGTGGAGGGGCAGATCTGCGGCATAATTCCCTTTCGCCGCATGGCGATCCCCGCAGAGCGTTTTTTATGTCATAGGGCGCACTTCTCGATGATATAAAAAACGCCCGGGACAAAGCCCGGGCGGATGAAACAAGATCTGTTTTTTACTGGATCCACGCACCGCTTCCGTCTACGGTGTAGCCGTCGGGAGTGGTGGTATTGGATAACATGGTGCCGCAAAAGCCGTCGCTCTTCTCATTGAAGTAATACCAGCGTCCGTCGATCTGCTGCCATCCGGTGACCATGGCGCCCTCTGTTCCGGCTCCGGCAGGAGTCAGATAGTACCAGTTGTTTAAGTTGTCCTTAAACCATCCGGTGGCCATATCGCCGTTGCTGCCGAAGTAGTACCAGTTGTTGTTGATATAGAGCCAGCAGCTCTGGGCCAGGATCCCGTTCTTAAAGGTAAAGCGCCAGATATTTCCATCCTTGGACCACTTTCCGCCCTCTGGGGACTGGTTCATCAGATCCACGCGGACGCTTCTGCTGGAGCCGCCGCCGGAGCTGCCGGAGGAACCGGAGCCGCTGTTTTCCCTGCGGAGCTTTACGGTGAACCTTCCAGGATCATTGGTGTAGACCACGATGCAGCCGGTCTCTTCGTCATACCAGAGGGTATCGCTTTCGTTCGCCACATCCTCGAAGCCGTCGGGCATGGAGATGTAGAATTTCAGCGGAGTCCGCAGGGAAGTGACCTTTGTTTCAGTTCCCTCTGCGGATCGGGCGCTTCCCTCTGTGGTCTTATAAAGTTCCAGGTCGAAGGAATACGTCCGGCTGGCGTTGCTGGGCGTGGAGATATTGGAAAGCTCTGCCCGGAGGCCCGTGATGGAGCCATGGTCCGGGGCGAAGGCCAGGGGATAGTAGTCCATTCCCTCCAGCGGCTCTGCACACTGGACATCCATGGCTGCACCCACGCCCAGGGAGTCAAACAGGAAGGAGAGCTTTTTCACAGTGGGCTCTGCGGACTTTCCGGCCATGGCCTTCTGGACGTCGTTCTTATCCAGAGCCTCTGCCAGCTTCCAGAGGGCGCTTTCTGCGGCGTCCCGCTCCTCCTGGGGAAGACCAGCCAGGTCATTGGGAAGGGCATCGGCCAGAGCCTGGAACTCCTTTGCGTTGGACGGGGTGGCGATGGAATCTGGAAACTCCGGATCAGTACCTGGCTTATCCTCTTCGGTTCTTTCCTCAGCCAGCACAAAGGTACTGAAGTGGGTCACTGTGAAGGAAGCCGTGCGGGCCTCCCGGTCGATCTCCAGCGGCCAGATATCTTCATACGTTCCGTCATTGGAATAGTGGAGCACATGGAAGAATTCTGGATTGACATTTTCCGGGATCGGAACGGTGATGCGTACCGGAACCTTAAGCTCCGGAACGGCTCCGCTGAGGCTGAAATCCACCTGGATGGTGTTTTTATATCTCATGGCATCCACAACTGCGTCCTTATGAGGCTTTCCGATATTGAAGGAAACGGTGGAACCGGCTGCCGCAGCGTTTAAGGCAGCGCCGATCACCTTTACCTGGCTGTGGTCGATGCTCACCTCATTGGAGGTGACATTCTGTTCCAGGGTCACATTCTGATCCTTTATGTACTGCTGCTCCAGGGCTTCAACCTTGGCCAGAACGTCCGGATCCGACTGCATGGCCACCTGGACGTCCTTGATATTTTCTTTTAAAGCATCCGGTGCCTGGTCCATGGGAATATCGCCGGAAGTGATCTTATCAAGAGTACCCGATACCTTGTCGGAAGCGCCGCCTGGCTTGTAGGGATCATCTGCGTAAACGGTTTCACTATGGAAGATCTTGGACGGCGTATTGCTGACGGCGCGGACGGAGAAGGAGTATTCCTTTGCGCCTTCCTTTGTCATGTTGTCAGCCAGATCCTGGCTGGTGTTCTGTACATTGGAGTATCCACTCCAGGATTGACCATCAGCCAGAAGATATACTTCATAGCCTTTGAAATAGGATGCATATTCTGCCGGAATTTCCGGAGTATCCCAACAGGCTGTGGTGCCATCCCAACGAAGATTGACTGGACTCCCTAATGATACGGAAGACTTTTCAAATGTCCAGGGAGCGGAAAGCTCGGACCAGTCGCTGTTTAGGGTATCGTTACCATCTCCAAGCGCCATAACTCTAAAGGTATAAGTTCCAGAGTCCTTCAATTTGTTGACAAATCCGCTGGATTTCAGCCATTCGCGGGAGCCTGTGGAGGAAAATGTGTGGTGGGAATTGTATGTGCGTTCCCCATCCCGGAACGCCTCCACCTGGTATTCATTGCTGGCATTCTCCACCCGCTTCCACTCAGGAAGAGCCTCTCGTTTGGAACTCCACCGTACGACCGGTGTGTCCAGTTTCACTGCCGCCAGCGATGAAAACGCCATACTCATCGCCAGCACTGCCGCCAGTGGGGCGGCAAATCGCTTTTTCATACGTTTGTACCTCCTTATAAATATTCCTGGGGGGGGGTATCCTCCCATGGAAAAATTATATAGTTTTTCATGAGGAAAGTCAATAAAACAGGGATAGAAATGGGGGATCCTGTATGGTATAATGTCTGCAAAGCAGACATTATACCATCGCGCATCTGGTTTCTGCGTTCACCGCAGAAATCCAGGCGCTCAATTCTCCCAGAGGGGCAGCATGTCCGGAGGACATGGTATAATCAGGATACAGACCATATCCACGAGAGTCCAGCTAAGAAATGTCAAGAGGTGATATAAAAAAGTTAAATTTTTTACAGCAGCGAAAAAAGGGTAACCTTAACAGACCATTCCGATATATTGGATTGGTCGCGAACGAAATATTGAGAGTACCGTGTTGATTATGCGGCTTTCCGTATCTTGTCTGGATACTCCGCAGCGAATCGCTGGCAGTGCTCTTCCGGAGTGATGATCTCGAAAGGTTTGTTATCTCGAAGCATGGCAAAGATGATGTTGCAGATCTTATGCATGACAGCGCCCATTGCTACTGGTTTTTTCTTGCCAGAACACTTTCTTGTGTAGTAGTCGTAAATGACAGGATTCACAGGTGTGCCGCTTCCTTTATCAACCTTTACGTTATTGAGTGCGACCATGTGAAGAACCCGTCTGGCAAGGCTGGAACCGCGTTTGGACATATGGACTTTATCGCCATTGAGTTTTCCAGACTGTTTGACGGCAGGGTCAAGCCCAAAGTAAGCGTAAAGTTTTTTCGGGGAAGGAAAAAGTTTAAAATCCCCCATCTCCGCGATCAGGACGACTGCGCTTAAGAAACCGATTCCGCGCAGGGACTGCAGAAGGCAGATCTGGTCGTAGATCAAAGTATCCTGCAGCCGTTCCACCGTCTCATGGAGCGCCTTCAGGAGTGCGTCCAGATGCTTCTGGTATTCCTGATAAGTATCAATATAAAGGCGGATGCGGACAGCATTGCTGGGAAGTGCCCTGCCGAAAACAGAAGCATCTTGTGCGGCAGCGATGACGGCGTCATACTTACGCAGTGCATAAGCTTCGCCAAAACGTGCCGTGCTACGGATGGTCTCCACGATATCGTCTTTAGAAGCCTCAAGCATGTCCCCGGCAAGAGGATAAGAGCTTAGCAGCTTTAAGGAAGACTGTGTGGTGACCTTGCTGAAGACTTTCGCATAAGCGGGGAAAGACATTTTCAGTTCCGCAGTGAGTTTGAGAGCGACAGCAGACTGGAGATCCTTGAAATAATAGTAATCACGGACCAGGTTTCTCAGATCAACGATGGAATCCTCTGGGATGATGGAAGTCTTAAGAGAAACGTTGAGACCAACAAGGGCAGCCTTTTTCGAGTCGAATTTATCATTATGCAGTTTCCTTATGTTGATATTTGTGCTATTCTTAGTGATGATAGGATTAATGACGGAGCAGTCAAACCCCTTATCACGAAGGAAGCACAGGAGCGGGATATGGTAGATCCCGGTAGACTCAAGGAAGCAGCGGCTTTTGAGAGAATACGTCTCTTGCGCTTCCTTTATTTTTGTGACAGCGAGGCCGACAGAGAGGTAAGAAGAACTGCCGTCAATCCATGTAAGTAATCTTTTGTAATGCATAGTAAAATATCCTTTCCGGCAGGCATCCATTTCCAAAAGGTGGATACACAACCTAGCGGCTTATACAGGTATAGCCTGAGGCTTCCCAACCAGCCAAACCATAAATCACCACCGAATGGACAGACAGACTTTCTAAGAGGTTTTCCCGGCGGAAAGCCGGGTCCCAAGGAGGAAACGTCAATTGCCCTGCCTCAGTGATTATACCTCAAGATCTGGCCTGGTGCATTATGGAAGTCTCAGACACGGTAAGGAACAATAACTTCTGATGGAGAGGAGAATCCCTCCTTCAGTTATTCATTTAGACTTTGTAACTATTAATCTGTAGTCATCATTGACTACACCATTATTATACTAGGAGGAATACAATGAAGGTGATCGGTGCTTTATTCCGTCTTTCAAAATTTTTCTGGGCTCCGCTACTATGGGCGGCGGTGATCAGTGTCTTCCTGTTCTGTGCGGGACGGCAGAGGCTGATCTTCTGGGCGCTGTATCTGGGGCTTATTCTGACGGCAGTTCTTGGGATCGTGTATTTAGTAGGGGAGTTTACCCGGAATCAGGATCAATGATGGAAAATGATAAAAAGGCCGCCCGGGCATGATGCCTGGACGGCCGAAGTATTTTATGGAGGCTGTTTACAGATCCAGCTTCAGATCTCCCTCACGGATCCATCCGGCCTTCCTGGAGAGCTCTCCGAAGATCCAGGTGAGGACGGCGGGAAGGATGAAACAGATCATGAGGATCCCGGCCCACATCCTGGGGCCTCCGCCGGACATGGCGGTATAGATGCCGATGGGGCCCACAAGACCGCAGGTCCCCATGCCCGCGCCTGCCGGGATGTTTTCCAGCTGAAAGACCATGGTGGCCAGGGGGCCGGTGACCATGGACGCCAGGGTGGGAGCGATCCAGATCCTGGGGTTTTTCACGATGTTTCCCATCTGGAGCATGGAGGTCCCCAGGCCCTGGGCCAAAAGGCCGCCCCAGCCGTTTTCCTTAAAGCTCATGACGGCAAAGCCCACCATCTGGGCGCAGCAGCCGGCTGTGGCCGCTCCTCCGGCCAGGCCGTCCAGGGACAGCATGATACAGATGGCCGCGCTGCTGATGGGAAGGGTCAGGGCAATGCCGATGAGAGCCGATACCAGGATCCCCATGAAAAAGGGCTGCATTTCTGTGGCAGTCTTGACCATTTCTCCGAACAGGGTCATGAACCGGGATACGCCGGGGCCTACGAACTGGGCCATAAAGACGCCGGAAATGATGGTAACGCCGGGAGTGACCAGGATGTCCACACGGGTCTCCCTGGACACCAGCTTTCCCAGCTCCGCAGCCACAATGGTGGCCACCAGAGCGCCAACGGGCCCGCCCAGCTCATTGCCTGCGATCCCCACGGTGGCAGCGGAAAAAAGAACCAGCTGCGGCGCTTTTAAGGCATAGGCAATGGATACGCCCAAGGCGGCTCCGGTGGCCCCTTTGGCGTAGGAGGCGATGGTATTGAAAACCTCCACGCCCGTTTTTTCCCCGATGGTGGAAAAGATGGTCCCGATCAGGAGGGAGGCGAAAAGGCCGAAGGCCATGGCCCCCAGGGCGTCGATGAAGTACGTCTGTACGGTGAAATTGATCTGCTTTCTCTTTAGGAATTCCTTCCAGGATCCCCGGTGCTTTGGTGCTGTTTCCATGATTCAGTGACTCCTTTTATCGTTTTCGCGGCCGTTCAGCCATGGGAAGATCCGGACAGGAAGACACATAGCGGAACGATTGCGGATCTCCAGAGATACGTTAAGAAATTAACGATCCCATTGGTCAACGTATTCTGCCATAGAAACCAGAAAAAAGCAAGGAAATCGCAGAAGATTGATATGAATTTAACGAAATCTTCCGGACAGAGGGATCCTCCGGGAGCCAGGGACTGAGGCAAGATTTTCTTGCCTGGCTTTCCTTCTTATGATATACTAAGGCCCTGTAAGGAGATGAGCACATGAAAAAATGTACGGATTACGGCGCTATGATCTTTGATCTGGACGGAACCCTGGTGAATTCCATCCATGCGCTGACCTACTGTACCAACAAGTCCCTGGAGCGGTTCGGGCTGGGGCCTCTGTCTGAGGAGCAGATGATGACCATTGTGGGAGACGGCTATAAAATGCAGATGAGGCGGTCGCTGGCGGCCTGTAAGGATGCAGATCCGGCCCATTATGAAGCCATCCTCCCGGTTTATATGAAGATCTTCGGGGAAAACTGTAATTACCAGATGCATGCCTACGAGGGCATTAGGGAGCTCCTGGCCTTTGCCAGGGAAAAGGGGATGAAGCTGGCCGTGGTCTCCAACAAGCCCCACGCCCAGGCCGTGAAGACCGTGGAGTATGTGTTCGGAACGGACGCTTTTGACACGGTGGTCGGAGAGCGGGAAGGGATCCCGAAGAAGCCGGATCCCAGAGGTGCTCTGGAGGCGGCAAAGGAGATGGGCGTTGCTCCGGAAAACTGTCTGTATTTCGGAGATACCAACACCGATATGGAAACAGGAAGAAATGCCGGGATGGACACGGTGGGAGTCCTGTGGGGATTCCGGGGCCGGGAGGAGCTGGCGGCCTTTGCCCCGGCGTATCTGATCGAAAGCCCCTGGGACATGATCCGGATCCTTTCCGGGAAAGCTGAGGAGAATCATTGAGGAAATCTGTAAAAACGAGGAAAATAAGAGGGGGAACATGGCTGGCGCTGGCAGTGATGTTCCTTTTCTGTCTCCTTTCCGGCTGTGGGAGAGCAGAGAGCGGAGAGGAGCCGGGAGACGGGGAAGGCGGGAGGAAATTAAAGGTAGCCGCCACTCTGTTCCCCTATTATGATTTTGTGCGCCAGGTGGCCGGAGACCAGGTAGAGCTGTCCCTGGTGATCCCGGCGGGCATGGACAGCCATTCCTTTGAGCCTACGCCGAAGGACATCCGCATCATGCAGGAGGCGGATGTGATCATCGCCAACGGCGGGGCCATGGAGCACTGGGTGGACCAGGTGGTGGATTCCTTTGACCGGGAGGACCAGACGGTGGTCATTATGATGGACCATGTGGACGCGGTGGAGGAAGAGATCGTGGAAGGGATGGAGCATTCCGACGAAGGCCATGGCCACGTTCATGTCCATGAGGACGGTGAGGAAGATGGTCATCTGGAGGAGGATGAGAGTCAGTATGAGATCGAGTACGACGAGCATATCTGGACCTCCCCGGTCAATGCCATGAGGATGGTGGACGTGATCGCTGAGACTCTTACGGAAAGGGATCCGGACCATGGGGCCATGTACCAGGCAGGAGCTGCCGCGTATCTGGAGGAGCTGGAAAGACTGGACAAAGAATTCCGGGAGGTAAGGGATAGCGCGGTCCACGACATGATCGTCATGGGCGATAAGTTCCCGCTGCGGTATTTTGCCGACACCTACGGACTCCGTTACCGGGCGGCCTTTTCCGGCTGCTCCTCGGATACAGAGCCCAGCGCCAGGACCATCGCCTATCTGATCGACAAGGTAAAAGAGGAGGGGCTTCCTGTGATTTACTATCTGGAGCTTTCCAGCCACCGGGTGGCGGAGATCATCGGAGAAGAGACAGGGGCCGTACCTCTTTTGTTCCATTCCTGCCATAACGTGACCCGGCGGCAGTTTGAGGAAGGGGTCACATACCTGGAGCTGATGGAACAGAATGTGAAGAATCTGTGGGAGGGACTGTGCAAATGAGCCAGCCGTTATTAAAATGTGAGCATGTGGATTTTGGATATGAAAATTATGATGTGGTAAAGGATGTGTCCCTGGAGATCTGCCAGGGGGATTACCTCTGCATCGTGGGAGAAAACGGATCGGGAAAGAGCACGCTGATGAAGGGGCTTCTGGGGCTTTTAAAGCCCACTGGCGGAAGCCTTATGGTATCCGACGATCTGAAGCGGTCCGGCATCGGATATCTTCCCCAGCAGACGCCGGCCCAGAAGGATTTTCCGGCCACAGTCCAGGAGGTGGTGATCTCCGGCTGTCTCGGAAAGCGGGGGAACCGTCCGTTTTACTCAAAAAAAGAAAGGGAAACGGCGGCAGTGAACATGGAGCGTCTGGGGATCACAGATCTGAGAAAGAGCTGCTACCGGGATCTTTCCGGCGGCCAGAAGCAGAGGACGCTGATCGCCAGGGCCCTCTGTGCCACAGACCGCCTTCTGATCCTGGACGAGCCCATCACCGGGCTGGATCCCTCCACCACCCAGGACTTTTACCGGGTGATCCGCCATTTGAACCGGGAGGAGCAGGTGGCCGTCTTAATGGTGTCCCACGATATCCAGAACATCGTGGCCCAGGCCAATAAGATCCTCCACTTAAAGCAGAGCGTGTTATTTTACGGCTCTGTGGAAGACTATAAACAGACGGAATGCGGGAGAGAATTCCTGGGAGGTGGAAAATGATGGAGCTTTTAAGAGAAATGCTTTCGTATCCGTTCATCGTCCGGGCGCTGACCGGCGGCCTTCTGATCTCTCTGTGCGCCTCCCTTCTGGGGGTGAGCCTGGTGCTGAAGCGGTATTCTATGATCGGGGACGGCTTATCCCATGTATCCTTTGGAGCCCTGTCCGTGGCCGTGGCCTTTGGGTGGGCTCCCCTGGCGGTATCCATCCCCGTGGTAGCCGCCGCTGCGGTGCTGCTCCTTCGGATCACCGGCAATGGCAAGATCAAGAGCGATGCGGCCATTGCCATGATCTCTGCCGGCTCCCTGGCTGTGGGGATCATCGTCACATCCCTGACCACGGGAATGACCACAGACGTCAGCAGCTATATGTTCGGCAGCATCCTGGCCATGAGCCGGGAGGACGTGGTATTGAGCGCCGTCCTGTCCCTGATCGTCCTGGGGATGTTCATTCTGTGCTACAATAAGGTGTTCGCCGTGACCTTCGATGAGAGCTTTGCCAGGGCCACCGGAGTCCGGGTCTCCGGCTACAATACGATCCTGGCGGTGCTGACGGCGGTCACCATTGTCCTGGGCATGCGGATGATGGGAGCCATGCTGATCTCCAGCCTGATCATCTTTCCGGCCCTCACCTCCATGCGGGTATTTAAAAGCTTTTCCGGCGTGATCCTTTCGGCGGGGACCGTATCCGTGGTCTGCTTTTTCATCGGCCTGGTGCTTTCCTATGTGTATTCCATTCCGGCGGGAGCCAGCGTGGTGGTGGTCAACATGGGAGCCTTTGGGATTTTTTCCGTGATCCAGGCTGTCCGGAGGCGGTAGGACGGGAAATTTTAAGGGCGGCGGTTGACTTTGGGAAAAAATGTGTTAAAGTTAGTAACAGACAACCGTTATTTTATGGATTGAATAGAAAGAAGGAATTAAAAATGACAAAGATCGATATTATTTCCGGCTTTCTGGGAGCTGGAAAGACCACATTTATAAAAAAGCTTCTGGAGGAGGCCATCGCCGGGGAAAAGGTGGTGCTGATCGAAAATGAGTTTGGAGAGATCGGCATTGACGGCGGCTTTTTACAGGATTCTGGCATTGAGATCCGGGAAATGAACTCCGGCTGTATCTGCTGCTCTTTAGTGGGCGATTTCGGCCGCTCCCTGTCTGAGGTGCTGACCAAGTATGAGCCGGACCGGGTGATCATCGAGCCGTCCGGCGTTGGAAAGCTGTCTGACGTGATGAAGGCTGTCTGCGACGTGGCCGGAGAGATCGACGTGGTCTTAAACGGCTCTGTGACGGTGGTAGACGCCCAGAAGTGCAAAATGTATATGAAAAACTTCGGCGAGTTCTTCAATAACCAGATCGAAAGCGCCGGGACCATCGTTTTAAGCCGTACCGACGTGGCAGACGCCGATAAGGTGGCAAAGGCAGTGGAGCTGATCCGGGAGAAGAATCCTAAGGCAGCCGTTGTTACGACTCCCATCGGCCGTCTCACCGGAGCCCAGCTTCTGGAGATCATTGAAAAGCCCACCGACGACATGGCAGCTGAGCTTCTGGAGGAGGTAAGGCAGGGACACCATCATCATGAGGACGAAGGGTGCTGCTGCGGCCACGACCATGAGCACCATCACCACCACGATCATGAGGATGAGGAGTGCTGCTGCGGCCACGACCATGAGCATCACCATCATCACGATCATGAGGAGGGAGAGTGCTGCTGCGGCCATGACCATGAGCACCATCACCACCACGATCATGAGGACGGGGAGTGCTGCTGCGGCCACGATCACGACCATCATCACCATCACCACCACGGCCATGACGCCGACGAGGTTTTCACAAGCTGGGGACTGGAAACAAGCCGCAGCGTGAGCCTGGAACGGTTAAATGAGATCCTCCATGACCTGGCCCACACAGAGAAGTACGGCACGGTGCTTCGTGCCAAGGGCATGCTGCCGGATGAAAACGGCGTATGGCACTATTTTGATATGGTTCCCGAGGAGACGGAGGTGCGGGAAGGCGCGCCCATCTATACAGGAAAGGTGTGCGTCATCGGCTCCGGCTTAAAAGAGGACGATCTGAAGGAACTGTTCCATTAATTTTAATCACTGGGAGAAATCATGAGCGGAAATAATCAAGAAAAAATGCCGGTGTTTCTGATCAACGGCTTTCTGGAGGCTGGAAAGACCCAGTTTATCTCCTTTACACTGCAGCAGGAGTATTTCCAGGCTGACGGAGTTACGGTCCTGATCCTCTGCGAGGAGGGGGACACAGAATATGATCAGGAGCTGTTAAAGAAAACGCGGACAAGGGTGATCACCGTGGACAGCGCAGACGAGCTGGATGAGGACTTTTTCGGCCGTCTGGAAGCACTCTACGATCCGGACCGGGTGCTCATCGAATGGAACGGGATCTGGCCCCAGGACCTGCTGAAGCTTCCGGCAGACTGGGAGCTGTTCCAGCAGATCACCATCATCGACGGCTCCACCTTTGAGCTCTATTTAAATAACATGAAGCCGCTGCTGGGACTTATGGTGAGGAATTCCGAGCTGATCATCATGAACCGCTGCGACGATCTGACCGATGACAGCCTGACCCGCTACCGCAGGGGGTTAAAGGCCTTAAATCCACAGGCCGACCTGATCCTGGAGGATGCGGAAGGGGAGATCGAGCAGGAGCTTCTGGAGGAGGATCTGCCCTATGATATGAAGGCAGATGTGATCCAGATCGACCCGGGGGCCTACGGCATCTGGTATATCGACGCCCTGGACAAGGAGGACCGGTACAAGGGGAAGGTAGTGGAATTTACGGCTATGGTCTTAAAGTCTCCGGAATTCCCGAAGAATTACTTTGTTCCGGGCCGTATGGCCATGACCTGCTGCGAGGCGGATATGACCTTCCTGGGCTTTGTATGCAAGGCAAGAGAGGCCAGGACCCTGGAGACCGGAATGTGGGTAAAGGTCCGGGCCAGGATCGAATATGAGTTCTGGCAGGACTACGACGGAACCGGTCCGGTGCTTTACGCGGAAAGCGTGGAGCCGGCAGAGGAGATCAAGGAGATCGTCCAGTTTTAGGGCAATAAAGTAAAAATAAGCTGCTGCGAAAGGAAAGCATCCATTTCCTTTTTGCAGCAGCTTATTTTTATGCTCTGGGAAAGAATTATGCCGCCGGCAGGAAGCCCCGCAGGCAATATTTCCTACCCTACATGGGCGGCACCGGCACCGGGCGCTCCCGGTCAAAAACGGTGGTAACGTCGAACAGGTCGCTTAAATGATCCTTGGAAGGATTTGTTTCCGGAAGATCGTAGTACATGCGGTAGCCGTCCAGGTTCCGCCGCCCCTGGCGCAAATAATCAGACCCCAGCTGTACCCAGGCGGGGCTGGAATCCACATTGCAGAAATAGCGGAAGCCCTTGTCGTACAGATAGGCAAATTTCTCGTTTTCCCGGGTATAGGCCCGCCAGTCGCCCACGTCTGCGCCGAAGGGGTAGAGGATGATATCGGTGGGGCCGATGAGAGATTCCACCCGCTCCTCCCATTTATCGGTGTCTGTTTTTACAGAAGCCAGATCCCGGGAGCCCAGGTTGATATGGCCCCAGCTGTGGGAGGCCAGCTCCCAGCCGCCGTCCCGGAGGCACTGGGCCACCTGTCGGACAGATTCCAGGTCCTCCTCATAATTAGGGTTGGAGTCCTTATATTCCGGATCGGTGCGATAGCCTAAAACACCCTGGTAGCCGGTGAAGGCCAGGACTGCCCTGGCTCCTTTATAGGAAAAGTCCGGGTGCTCTGCAATGAAATCCTCCAGCAGAGGTACCAGGTCGAAGGAGCCGGTGACCACGGTCCCGTCGTCCAGTTCCATTTCACAGGTGGGCTTTCCATCGTCCCCGATGACGATCCGGGTGGCAAAGCCGTCGCCCTTCATATAGTCATAATAGCAGACATCGTCCTGGGACATGACGAAGGGCTTCTTTCCCGGCGGCAGCATGATATCGCCGGCCACAAATTTTGGGTTTCCGTTTTCATCTGTGGTCTCATAGGCGATATCCCGCATCCGTACCAGCACATAGCCCCGTTCATACATCTGATCCAGGATCTTTAAAAATTCGCTTTTGGTGGTCATCACCTGGTTATAGCCCTTTTCATCTGAATCGCCGTCAAAGGCTTTTTTATTATCCATGATCAGGGAGTGGAAGAACACATGGGTGATGGAGGCCGTATCAGCCCGGACCAGTGTTGTTTTTATCTCTTCATAGGACGCGATGGCATCCAGGACCGCCTGCTCACCGGAAAATTCTGCACTGTCCTTTAACAGGGCGATGGCTCCGTCATAGTCGTAGGAGGCGGCCAGGCCCGAGGCTCTGGAAAGGAGTTCGTCCAGGCTGGAGGGTTCTGTTTCCGCAGGACTGGTCCCTGTTTCTCCGTCCTCACCGTTTCCTGGGTCTGCGCCGGGCTCTGCGGGGCTGGATGCAGACGGGGCGTCGGGAGCAGGATGGGAGCCGGCTCCGGGGAAGCCTTTTGTCTTAAAAAGCCAGATTCCTGCTCCGGCGGCAGCCAGGATCCCAAGGATCATGAAAAAGATGAGGATACGGACCATGCGCTGGCGTTTTCTCTGCTTCTGGCGTCTGGATATGTATGCACGGCGGCGGGTATAGTCGTCTTCAAACTGCATTGGATCACCTCGAATCGTATTTTTAAGCCCTTTTCTGCCGGGCGGGCTTTTTATCCCTTCGTGGGTCTGCTTCACAGACATTATACCATGTCCTCCGGACATGGTCCCCCTCCGGGGAATTTAAGCGCCTGGATTTCTGCGGTGAACGCAGAAACCAGATGCGCGATGTTATAATGTCTGCTTCACAGACATTATAACATAATTTCCCGGAAGGTGTTATGGGAATCCGTGAAAAAAAGCAACAATCCAGCCTTGTAAAGATCCGGATAGGACTGCTGCGAAAAATACATAAAGATCCATGTCCCAGCCATATTTTGTAAGGAGATCATGACGGTTTGAGAGGACATGGTGGAAACGTGAAAAAAACAGGAAAACGGGCGGCCGCCCTTCTCCTATCCTGGGCGATGGCCCTGGGCGGCGGCTCTATGCCGGTGATGGCAGAAACAGTCCCAGGACGGGAAACGGTCCGGGAAGAAACGGAGGGAGGGAAGGCAGAGAGCCAGGAAAACGGCCAGACAGGGCCCCAGGGCCAGGAGACGGCCCAGCCGGGAGCTGTCCCGGAGGAGAGCGCCGGAGGGCCGCAGATCGCAGCGCCGTCAGCCCTTCTTATGGAGGCGTCTACGGGAACGGTGATCTTTGAAAAAAATGCCGACGAGCCCAGAAATCCAGCCAGCGTCACCAAGATCATGACACTGATCCTTATATTCGATGCCCTCCAGTCAGGAAAGATCCGTCTGGACGACCAGGTGGTGACCAGCGCCTACGCCAAATCCATGGGAGGCTCCCAGGTATTCCTGGAGGAGGGGGAGATGCAGACCGTGGAAACACTGATCAAGTGCATCGTCATCGCCTCCGGCAACGATGCCTCCGTGGCCATGGCGGAGTACATAGGCGGAGACGAGGGGACCTTTGTGCGGATGATGAACGAGCGGGCCGCAGGCCTTGGCATGGAGCACACGAGGTTTGTGGACTGCTGCGGCCTTACAGATTCTCCGGATCATGTGACCACGGCCCGGGATATTGCCTTAATGTCCCGGGAACTGATCACAAAATATCCACAGATCATCAATTATTCTACCATATGGATGGAAAACATCACCCATGTGACGAAGCAGGGAACAAAGGAGTTCGGCCTGTCCAACACCAACCGGCTTTTGAAGATGCCTGTGAATTTCCAGGTGACGGGCCTTAAGACCGGTTCCACCAGCATTGCCAAATACTGTCTGTCAGCCACAGCGAAAAAAGACGGGGTGGAGCTGATCGCCGCCATCATGGCTGCGCCGGATTATAAGGTGCGGTTCCAGGATGCGGTGGCTCTTTTGAATTATGGATATGGAAACTGCCGTCTGTACCGGGATGAGGCGCCGCCGGAGCTGCCAAAGATCCAGGTGCTTGGAGGCGTCCGGGACTTTGTAAAGGCCGGGTACAGGGAAGGCTTTTCCTTCCTGGGACTCCACGGGGAGGATTTTTCCGCCATAGAGAAGGAGCTGCAGCTGGAAGGCCCGGTGGAAGCGCCGGTGGGAGAGGGAGATGTTTTCGGTTATCTGGTCTATACGCTGGATGGCGAGGAGCTGGGCCGGGTGGCCGTGACAGCAGAGGAGCCTGTGGAAAGGGCCGGATTTCCAGACTGTCTGAAAAAGGTGTGGGGGCTGTTTTTTACCCCCACACCAGCTTGCTGATATTCCGGTCCTTTAAGAATCCAGGGATCTGGTACAGGACGAGGACATCGGTGATCTCCTGCTCCTGGATCAGGTCCCCGAGCCTTCCATTATAATACCGGAGATCGATCATAAGGGTCTCCGGGAAATGGAGAGCTGCAAAGGGGGCGAAGCAGTGGGCGTAGGAGTCCTTGATAATAAGAAGCTTCCCGCCGCTGTCCGCCTGGGGATTTACGATCCTTGTGAGACCATGGTTCCCGTCCAGGAACACCCGGTATTTATCCCGGGTCTTTAAAGCCTCCATAGAGTAAAGACTGTGGACAGGCTCCTGGCTTTCATCATAAAATACGCTCCATTCCGGCTCCTGGATGGGCCTGTAAAGCTCGATGGAGTCAGGCTTTACAGGAACGTTGAGCTTGGAGTGGATGGTGCCCAGAAAGTCCTCCGAAACGGTTTCCACAGAAAAACCGGAAGGCTCCAGGGACGTGAGGCCGGAAGCAGAAGCCCAGGCCTGGTAGGCCGTATAGGCCCCGGAGGCAGTCCAGTGATGGTCTGTCCTGTAATAAAGGGGGCGGTCCGGTCCGTCGGCTTCTTCCTGTAAAAGGGCGTCCCTTACGGGCACAAGCATGGAGGACAGCCCGGCTTTTTCCAGGAAATCCGTGGCCGCCGCCTGGGAAAAGGGGGAGGCAGAGGCCGGGAGCTTTTCTGTGAGGATCTCAGAGGCCGTGGGGGCCAGAAGCACCTTCACATGACCGTCTCCCAGAAGCGCCTCCTGGCGGAGGGCAAAGGCCGCCAGGGCGTCCAGGTTTTTCTTTGAGAGCTCCGGATCCATGTCCTCGGCATAAAAGGCCTCGATGAGATAGCCGTCCTTTCCAAGAAAGACGCCGTTGATCTCCTTTTTTAACTGGATTTTTTCGGCAGCCGTCTTAAAGCCGATCCAGGAATCCCGGAAAGGGAACTGGTCGCTTAAATAAATTTCATAATCAGAACCGAATTTTCCGCTCTTTACGGCCTCCCAGGTAAGGGCCGGCCGTTTTGCCAGGTAGCGGTTTTCCGTTTCAGAAAACGTCCGTCGGGGCATGAAAACGGAAAGGGCCGCGCCCAGTCCCAGAAAGGCGCAGAAAAGCCCGGTCATCACAGCCGGATAGGAAATATTTTTTTTCATGGCTTCTCCCTTTCTGTACTAAAAGCGGAAATATAAAAACGGGTTATAGGTTGCGTTTACCAGGTAAGCCACGGAGAGGAGCAGTACCAGGCCCAGGAACAGAGGTTCCGGGACACGGTCTTTCCATCTCCCGGCAGCCCTGGCCGGCAGGGGGGTGGAGCCCAGGGCGCAGGCGGCCAGAAGGACCAGATTTCCGGAAAGCAGGAATATGGTCCGCTCATTACAGAGGGAGAGCCCGGCGGCTCCGGTCATCTGAAGGAGGTACTGGAACCCTTGTCCCATGTCCTCAAAGGCGAACAGCACCCAGCCAAGGAGCACCAGAAGAAAAGCATAGGTGCACTGGAGCAGGGAGGGGAGCTTTTTTAAATATTTCATCAGTACAAACTTTTCTAATAAAAGAAGCAGTCCGAAATAAATACCCCATAACAGGAAGTTTACGCTGGCGCCATGCCAGATCCCTGTTAAAAGCCATACGACCAGGATGTTCCGTACCTGGAGAAGGCCGCCCTTCCGGTTGCCGCCCAGGGGGATGTACACGTATTCCTTAAACCAGGTGCCCAGGGAAATATGCCATCGCCGCCAGAATTCCGTAATACTTTTTGAAATATACGGATAATTAAAGTTTTCCGGAAAATGAAAGCCCAGCATGTGGCCCATGCCCACGGCCATATCGGAATAACCGGAAAAGTCGAAATAGATCTGGAAGGCAAAGGCCAGGATCCCCATCCATACCATAAGGACGCTGCGGTCCGCAGGAAGGATGGCCGTGATCTCCGTCCACAGGGCGCCGGCCTGATTGGCCAGCAGGACCTTTTTTCCCAGGCCCACCACGAAACGGCGGATCCCCAGGGAAAAACGCTCAAGGCTTTCGGTCCGGGTGTTCAGCTCCGCGGCAATGTCCTGGTAGCGGACAATGGGGCCGGCAATGAGCTGGGGGAACATGGACACATAGGCTCCGAAGCTTATGATATTGTTCTGGACCGGAGCCTCGCCCCGGTATACGTCGATGGTGTAGGACATGGTCTGGAACGTATAAAAGGAGATCCCAATGGGAAGGGCCAGGCCCAGGAGAGGGATCCCGCTTCCGGTGAGGCTGTTGATGGAACGGATGAAAAAGTCCGTATATTTAAAGATCACCAGAAGGGCCAGATTGATGAACGCAGAGGAGGCTACCGTCATCCTGGCGGCTTTCCGGTTTCCGCGCTCTAAAAAGCGGCCCACCAGCTTTCCATGGAAAAAGTCCACCAGCGTGGAAAAAAGGAGGAGCGAGATATACACAGGCTCCCCCCATCCATAGAAGATCAGGCTCCCTATAAATAATACTCCGTTCCGCAGCTTCCTGGGAACCAGAAAATAGAGGGCCAGGAACAGCGGCAGAAAACGGAATAAAAATAAGAGACTGGAAAAGACCATGGCTTATTTAAAGAAGCCGTCGATCACGTCAATGGCGATCTTGTTATTTTCCTCTGCGGATTTTAAGGCTGCCTCATCGCCCTGTTCCATGGCCGCGTCATCGGGTCCTCCTAACATCACGAAGAATACGTAATCGCCGTGGCGCACCACCTGGGAGGCCTGGATCTTGGAAACGTTCATGGGATACTGCATGGTATCGCCCACCAGACGCTCTCTGTATTCGGTCAGGGCCTTCTCCACATCGTCACCCTTTCCCTCCTTTGCCTTCACTCCGATGAAGGTCTCCACGAAGGTGCTGATCATGGGCATCTCGGCTACATAGGATTCGCACAGCTCCGGAGAAAGGCCGATGACGTCGTTTAACATCTGGTCGTCCATGGGAGTGTTGGGGATGTAGCCCTCTCCATAGGCTTCTTTGATCTTATTTAAAACGTTGTCCAGGGATACGTTTACCGCGGCCTCGGTCTCCTGGCCGGCAGGCTCCTTGCCGGCAGAAGAGCTGGAGCAGCCTGTAAGGGAAGCAAAGGCCAGAGAAGCGGCCATGATAACTGCGGTCAACTGTTTTTTCTGTGTAAATTTTTTCATAAATTCAAAATCCTCCTTCAAATGCCATAATGAGTGGTGATATGGCCATTATAAGGGAGGACAGAAGAAAAAGCAATTTACAAATATATGAATAAGGTCTTACGAAATATGGTCGGCGGAGTGGGAAAACGGCGCGGGAGCCAGCATAGCCGCTGTCTCCCAAAGGTTAAGAAGATAAATCGTTTCTATTCTTTCACCGCCGCCCTGGCAAAGTCTGTGACTACCAGGTCTTCATAAGGCACTCTGGCTGGAAGCTCTCCGGCTTCTTCCAGGATATTCTGGAGAAGATCAAAGCTTTCCTTTTCAAAGACCGTATCGGTCTTCCAGGTATCCTGGGCCTTATACCGCTCCACAATGGCTGTCAGGGCGGCCTTGTCTGTTTCTTTAAACTGGGGTTTTATGGTTTTTGCGATTTCTGCGGATGTGTGGGAATTGACGTACTCCAGTCCCTTCTGGATGGCATTTGTGAATTTCTGTATGATTTCCGGATTTTTTTCAATATAGCTTTTCTTTGCACAATATGCCGTGTAGGGCACATAGCCGGAGCTTTCTCCCAGGGAGGCCGCCACATGGCCGTTTCCTTCCAGCTCCAGGGCGGTGGCGAAGGGCTCGAACTCCACGGTGTAGTCTGCGTCGTTACTGGTAAAGGCAGCGGCAGTGAGGCCGAAGTTTATGCTCTGGTCGATGGAAAGATCTGTCTTCGGGTCGATGCCGTTCTTTTTTAAGATGTATTCAAAGACCATCTGGGGCATGCCGCCTGCCCTTCCTCCCAGGACCTTTTTCCCTTTTAAGTTTTCCCATTGGAAATCCGGCTCCGGTTCCCGACCCACCAGGAAGTTTCCGGCCCTCTGGGTCAGCTGGGCAAAGTTTACGGCGTAGTCGGCTTCTCCGTTGGCATAGGTATAGACGGAGGCTTCGGATCCCATGAAGCCGATGTCGGCTTCTCCGGATACCAGAGCCGTCATGACCTTATCGGCTCCGCCTCCGTTGACCAGGGTCACGTCCAGTCCCTCTTCATCAAAATATCCCAGCTCAATGGCGGCGTACTGGGGCGCATAGAAGATGGAATGGGCCACTTCGTTTAAGGTGATGGGCGTTTTGCCGGATGCGTTTTTCTGGCAGCCGGTGGCTGTGGCAAGGACCAGACATCCTGCCAGGATCCCGCAGACGATTTTTTTCATGATTTCCCTCCCGGAAAAATGCTATGGTTTATTGTATGGGATCTTCCTGTCCAGGGTTCCGGCGGGGAGAGGGGATGCTGTGGAACGCCGGCTTTTGGGAGTGGAGGCTCCATTTCCGGCAGATGGAACAGATATGAGAAAAACTGGGCATTTTCAAGGAAGCTTCCCGGAAAATGCCCAGATGAAATGAAGTTTAAATTTTTACATCAGTTTTTCTTATATAATACCCGGATGGAATTTAACACGCAGAGCATGGCCACGCCGGAATCGGCAAATACGGCCATCCACATGGAGGCAAAGCCTGCCAGCCCCAGGATCATGACCAGGACCTTCACGGCCAGGGCGAAGACCACGTTCTGGGTGGCGATGGCCCCGGTCTTTTTTGCAATGCGGATGGATTCGGGAATGGCTTCCATGCTGGAGGTCATGTAGACCACGTCGGCGGCCTCGATGGCTGCGTCAGCTCCGCTGCCCATGGCGGCGCCCACGTCGGCTCCTGCCAGCACCGGCGCGTCGTTGATGCCGTCGCCTACGAACATGGCGTTTCCGGCTTCCTTCCGGAGATTCTGTAAAAGATCCAGCTTATCGCCGGGAAGGAGCTTTGCATATACCCGGTCGATGCCGGTGGAGGAGGCCACGGCGTTTGCAGCGGCTTCGCTGTCTCCGGTGAGCATGGCCGTCTGGATCCCCATTTTCTTAAGGGATGCGATGGCAGCGGACGCCTCCGGTTTTATGGTATCGGAAATGGAAATGGAGCCGGCATATACGCCGTCCTTTGCCAGCAGGACCATGGTGGAGCCGGAGTCTTCCTTAAATCCGGCAAGATCCACCTGGTTTTCCTCCAGAAGTTTCCGGTTTCCGCAGAGGAGCACGCCTGCAGAGGTGACGGCACGGATCCCCTTTCCCGGGATCTCAGCCAGGTCTCTGGGCGTTTCCTCGGAAAGGGACTGGTCTCTGGCAGCCGCCAGAATGCTGATGCCGATGGGATGGGTGGAGGCGGTCTCACAGGCAGCGGCCAGGGCCAGGAGCTCTTCTTTTTTCATGGAGCCGGAGGGAGATACGGTCTGTACCACGAAGTTTCCTTTGGTGATGGTTCCGGTCTTATCCATGACCACGACCTTTACATTCTTTAAGGCCTCCAGAGCGATCCCGCCTTTAAAAAGGATCCCCTTTCTGGATCCGGCTCCGATGCCGGAGAAGAAGGATAGGGGAACGCTTAAGACCAGGGCACAGGGACAGCTGATGACAAGGAAGGTCAGGGCTGTGTAGACCCAGTGGTTCCAGTCTCCTGTAAAGAGAGACGGGAGGATGGCGGTGGCGGCAGCCAGGGCTACTACCACAGGGGTGTAGATCCGGGCGAATTTGGTGATGAACCGTTCCACCTGGGGCTTCTGGGCGGCGGCATTTTCCACAGAATCCAGGATCCTGGTGACCATGGATTCAGAAAGCTCTTTTTCCACCCGGAGCTTTAAGAGGCCGGAGGTGTTGACACAGCCGGATAAAACGGAACTGCCCTCTCTGACGGCCACCGGAACCGGCTCGCCGGTGATGGGGGAGGTATCCAGACGGCTTTCTCCCTCAACGATCACACCGTCCAGGGGGATCCGGTCGCCGGGGCGTACCTGGATCACCTGGCCGATGCGGGCAGACTCGGCAGGGATCTCCCGGATGGAGCCGCCTTCGTCCAGGAGCACGGTTTCCGGACGGAGATCCACAGCGTCCATGATCTGGCTGCGGCTCTTTTCCACAGCCCGGTGCTCAAAGGCCTCGCCGATGCGGTAAAACAGCATTACGCCCACGGCTTCTCCGTATTCCCGGATCACAAAGGCTCCCAGGGTCGCCAGGCTCATAAGGAAGTTTTCATCCATGACATGGCCGGTCTTCATGTTTTTAAGGGCGGTAAAAAGCACGTCCTTCCCCAGGATCAGGTAAGCGATCACAAAGCAGACAATGGAGACGCCGGGCATGGGGCCGGCGAGAAGAGAACCGGCGATGAACAGTCCGGCTCCGGCCAGGATCTCAGGAAGATCGCTGGAATGCTTCTCATTATGAACGTCTTTCTGACGTTTTCCCTCCTCCCGGACCGTGATCCGGGTACCGGGCTCGATCTTATCGGCGATCTCCTGCATTTTGGGAAGGAGGGCCGTACCGGCAGAGGAATAGACCCGGAGCTGCCTGGTGGCAAAGGTGAGGACGGCGTCGTCCACCTCCGGGAGCTCCTTTATTTTCGCCTCGATCTTGGCGGAGCAGTTGGCGCAGTCGATATTTTCCAGGTTGTAGACCACATACGGGGCCTTGGGATTTCTGGATCTGACTTCGATCACTGTGCCGGGCTCGATCTTATCAGCGATCTCCTGCATTTTGGGAAGGAGAGCCGTGCCGGCGGAGGAGTAGACCCGGAGCTGTCTGGTAGCAAAGGTGAGGACGGCGTCGTCCACCTCCGGGAGCTCCTTTATTTTCGCTTCGATCTTGGCAGAGCAGTTGGCGCAGTCAATGTTTTTCATCACATAGACCGTACAGGGGGAGCCTGGGGCATTGTGGTGTCCATGGCTGTGGGAGTGCTCGTGGGAATGTCCGTGTTCGTGGCTGTGTTCATGTCCGCAGCCGCAGGAGCACTGTCCGTCATGGGAGTGCTCGTGAGAATGTTCATGGGAATGTCCATGTTCGTGGCTGTGTTCATGTCCGCAGCCGCAGGAGCAATGCCCGTCGTGGGAGTGCTCGTGGGAATGTCCGTGTTCGTGGCTGTGCTCATGTCCGCAGGAGCATTGCTCGTCATGGGAATGCTCATGACTATGCTCATGGGAATGTTCCTGCTCATGTACGTGCTCGTGGCCGCAGCCGCACCCCTCATGGCCGCAGCTGTTTTCTGCAGGATCTTCCGGTCCGTGCAGATGTTTGTTCTCTTCCATAATTATGCCCTCCGGATGTCTTTTTTTAGATTAGTCAGGATCAACATATGAATAAGTGTTCATATATTGATGATAATATAGACGAGTAAAAAAATCAAGAGGAAAATAAAAAAATCCCGGGGAAATTTCCAGAAAAAACCGGAAACTCCCGGGAGGGCACGGGGCGGCCAGAAAGAGGGAATGCACAGGACACGGAGCGGCCCGGAAAGATCATGCCGCAAAAAAGGACCGGGCCAGGGAAAGGACGGCGTCGCTGGACATGCGGGCGATCTCCTCCTCGGTCTGGGGCATTCCGTTGTCCAGCCATTTTTTAATGATCCCGATAAGGCCATAGGTGATAAATTCAAAAAAGTATTCGGAATCGGCCGTCTGACAGGCGGGATACAGCCGCTCGATGAGCGCGCCGCCGTTTTTACGGATCAGTTCCTTAAATTTAGTCACAAATTCATTGGAAACGTTGTTTTCAAACAGATTTTTGCAGATCTGTTCATTTTCCACGATGTAGTGGACAATGGGAAGCAGCACCGGCATCAGGCCGTTTCCCGGCCTGGAGGGCATATAGGCGGTGATCATCTCCTGGAAGTCCTCCAGCACTCCGTTTTCCATGGCAGTCAGAAGGTCGTATGTATCGGAGTAGTGGAGATAGAAGGTACCCCGGTTTAAGTCAGCCCGTTCTGTGATGTCCTTGATGGTGATGTCCTTAAACGCTTTTTCAGACATAAGCTGTACCAGGCTCTCTTTTAAAAGTTTCTGGGTCCGGCGGACGCGCCGGTCTTCTTTGGGATTTCTCATGGATTTTCCTCCATTTTTGACATATTAAAATTTCCGTGTTCATTAAACAGCAAAACATTAAAATACTAATGATTGCATCCGGTCCTGCGGTATATTATAATACATCCCAGAAGGAAAATCAACAGTATGTATGATAAACATATTTAAAACTAATAACAAAAAAATAATGAGGAATGAAAGCTATGTTGAAAAAAATGGCCCATTTTATTGTTCAAAGAGGAAGGATCATTGAAAAATTCTTTATTGCCATGACCATTCTCTGCGCCGTCTGTTACCCGTTTGTGGGCGTCAACTATGATCTGAGCAAGTATCTTCCAGATTTTGCCCCCACCAAGCAGGCGCTGGATGTGATGGAGCAGGAATTCGGTTATCCCGGCATGGCCCGGATCATGGTAAAGGACGTGACCCTGCCGGAGGCCCGGACCATCCGCCAGAGGATCTCACGGGTGGATGGCGTGGACCTGGTGGTGGGTCCGGACCTGGCCGCCAATGTTTATTCCACAGATGCCTTTATAAAGAACAGCCTGACAGACCGGTTCTATAAAGATGGGAACGCGGTATACCAGATCATTTTTGAGGACGGGGATTCAGATGCCTCCACCCATAAGGCCATAAACGAGATCTATGGCATTGTGGGAAAAGACAGGGGATGCTTTGCCGGGAGCGCCGTTTCCAGTAAGGAGCGTCAGGAATCCATTACCCGGGAGATCGCCATGGCCATTGGAATGGCAGTGGTGATCATCTGGCTGATCCTGACCCTGACCACCACCTCATGGTTTGAGCCGTTCCTGTTTATCCTGGTCATGGCAGTGGCTATCGTGCTGAACATGGGCTCCAACATCATGTTCGGCAGGATCTCCTTCTTTACATTCTCCACAGCGGCGATCCTGCAGCTGGCGGTGTCCATGGACTATTCTATTTTCCTTTTACATACGTATACGGCCATCAAACAGTCGGGAGTGGATTCACGTCCGGCCATGGAGGCCGCCATCGAGAAATCCTGCAGCTCGATCCTGGCCAGCGGCGCGACCACCATCGTGGGCTTCCTGGTCATTGCGCTGATGAAATTTACCATTGGCAGGGATGTGGGCTTCGTCCTTACCAAGGGGATCGTATGCAGCCTGGTGACGGTCCTGTTTCTGATGCCCACGCTGATCCTGCGGTTCGATAAGAAGATCGAGAAAACAGCCCACAGATCCTTCCTTCCGCCGCTGGACGGCCTGGGAAAGCTGATGTACAGGATCCGGATCCCGGTGCTGGCAGCAGCGGCCTTCTGTGCGGTCCCCTGTTACTTTGGACAGTCCATGAACTACTTTTATTACGGGGACGACGCCCTGGGCTCCGGTCCAGGCACCCGGGTCTATGAGGACTCCCGGGCCATCGAGGACGTGTTTGGAAAGTCCAATGTGATCATCGCCATGGTGCCCAACGGGAACGTCATAAAAGAGCGCAGGCTGACAGAGGAGCTGGAGGACCAGGAATTTATCGACTACGCCCTGTCCATGGCCGGGACTCTTCCCCAGGGGATCCCGGAAAGCTTTCTGCCGGAATCCGTTACAAAGCAGCTCCGGACCGGCTCTTACGCCAGGATCCTGATCTCCATGGAGAACAGGGAGGAGAGCAGTTACTCCTTCCAGTGCAGTGAAAAACTGACGGAGATCGTGAAAAAATATTATCCAGAGGACTCCTATGTGATCGGCATGACGCCCACCACCATGGATATCCGGGATATCCTGACCGACGATTACAACCGGGTATCCATCATTTCTCTGGCAGGAGTGGCCCTGGTGGTCATGCTGACCTTCCATTCGGTGATGGTGCCGGTCCTGGTCATCATCCCCATTGAGGTGGCCATTTACTTAAATATGACGATCCCCTATATCATTGGCGACAGCATGGTCTATATCGGCTACATCATCGTAAGCTGCTTACAGCTGGGAGCCACCATTGATTACTCGATCCTTATGACAAACAACTATATGGAGTTCAGAGAGACCATGGGAAGCCGGGATGCGGCGGTCACAGCCATTGCCAAAAGCGCCATCTCCATCCTTACGTCCGGCGGGATCTTGACGGTGGTGGGGTATCTCCTTTATTTTACTTCCTCCATCCAGGCCATTTCCCAGGTAGGAAGGCTGGTGGGAAGGGGCGCGCTGCTTTCTATGATCCTGGTGCTTTCGCTGCTTCCGGCGCTTCTGGCTGCCTTTGATAAGCCCATCCGGCGCCAGCAGCAGAGGGCAGTGGAACGAAGGGCGCGGAGAATGGCGCGGCCGGGAAAACAAACATGCAGGGAGGTACAGGAATGAAAGGTATGGATAAAAAGATAAAGAGAGCCGTCAGCGGGACCCTGGCGGCAGTGATGGCGGCGTCTGCCGGGATCGCCAGCTTCGGCGCGGCCGGAGTTCCGGTCTGCGACGAGGCCATGTACGTGACCATGGACCCCTACGGAGGCATATCGGAAGCCAGTGTGGTGAAAAGCTATGAGCTTCATGGGGCCAGAGAGATCACAGACCGGGGCACCTACCAGGCGGTCCATAACATGACCGGGATGGAGGAGCCGGAGGTGGACGGGGATACGGTGATCTTCCGTCTTCTGGAGGAGCCGGAGAACGACAGGTTCTATTTTGAAGGCCGCATGGAGCCGGAGGAGGTTTCGGAGACCCTGCCCTGGGATATCGCCGTGTCCTACCGTTTAAACGGCGTGGAGCGGAGGCTGGAGGAGCTGGCCCATGAAAAGGGCGTCTTAAAAATCTCCATTGACGCGGTGCCCAACACCGGTACCAGCGAATATTTCAGAAATAATATGACCATGGAGATCGCCGCCGTGGTGGACATGGACCAGAACCTCAGCGTGGAGGCTCCGGGAGCCCAGATCCAGTCCATTGGCAGCATGAAGACCGTGCTGTTTATGGTGATGCCCGGGGAGGAGCAGCATTTTGAGCTGGAGATCGGCAGCAATGACCTGGAGTTTTCCGGTCTGCTGTTTCTCATGGCTCCGGTGACCATCAGCCAGCTGGAGCGGCTGGAGGATCTTAGGAAGGCCAGGGACACGGTGAAGGATTCTGCAGACGCCATCGGGGACAGCCTGGACGTGGTCCTGGACAGTCTGGACGGACTCCAGGGAGGCCTGGGGAGCACGGTGGAGGGCCTGGGACAGCTGGACCGGTCCCGACAGATCCTTTCAGACGCCAAGGGAGGGATCTATGTAGACGCCGATCAGGCCCTGGCTCTTTTAAAGGAGCTGTCTGACCGGGGGATCCCCTTCCCGGCCTATGTGGAGGAGGCCAGAAAGGCCCTGGAGGATATGAATGGGGAATTAAATTCCATGAACACCTCGGTCCAGGCCCTGGACGACCAGCTGGAGAGCCTGGGCTACGGGCTTAAGCATGTGACCATGGACTTAAACGATACCGCAGATCTTCTTTATGATACCCGCCATGATGTGGGAGATCTGGAGGATGGGCTGGCAAGGCTCAGGAAGGATCTGGAGGAGCTGAAGGAGAAAAAAGAGGCCGTCAGGAAGCGGGTGGCAGAGCTTAAGAAAGTGATCGCCAGATTAAAGGAGCTCCAGGAGCAGATCCAGGGCCATGGAGACGTTCTGGGGATCTCCGACCAGGAACGGGAGGAACTGATGGAGCAGCTTTCCGGATTCTGCGGCGGCTTTGCGGATGAGGGCTGGGAGAAGTATGAAGCGATTACAGCCAGCGGCTCCGACGCGGTCGGGGACGCTCTCGGAGACCTGGCCGGCGTGGGGACCGAGATCGCCGGAAAAGGGCTTTCCAGGCTGATCGGGGCCCTGGAGGCCCTGGTGGGAGCGGCTGAAAAGCCATCCAGGCTGGAATCCATGATCGGATCTGTGACCCAGTCCATTTCCACCCTGGAGCATATCATTTACCGGGTACACCGGGACGGGGAATCCCTGGAAAATGTCCTGAGCGATACGGGCGATGTGGCCGATACCCTGAGGCATACAGCGGCCACGGGCCAGAGTCTGGTGGAGCATGTGGACCGGCTCACCGGGATCTTAAATACGTATCACGGCACAGCCTCTTCGTCCCTTAAGGATACGGGGCTTCTGATCGACAGCGCCGTGCAGGGGACGGACGCCATGCACACCCTGCTTTCCAACGTGGAGGAAAGCCTTAAAAAAGCCGGAGAGCCCCTGGATGCAGGAACGAAAAAGACCATTGAGGGCTTAAGCTCCGCCCTTTCCGCAGCTCTTTCCGGGCTTTCTGAGACCGGAGTGATCCGGGATGCGAAAAATACCGTGGAGGATCTGGCTGATGAAAAATGGGAGGAATATACGGGAGAGGATATGACCATTCTCAATGCCGATATCCATGCAGAAAAGGTTTCCTTTACCTCCGGGGAGAATCCGGAGCCCCAGAGCCTCCAGATCATCCTGCGGACGGAGGGCACAAAGGAAACAGAGGAAGACAGTGTACCGGCCATGAGTGAGGATTTCCAGGCTGAGGGAAACATCTTCCAGCGTCTCTGGAGCATCCTGGTGAGGATTGCAGAGGCCGTGGCCGGAGTTTTCCGGGGATAGTGGAGAAATGTAAGGAGTCCGTAAGCAAACGTTAAAATATGGAAGGGGGAATTCTGGTATAATAAAAGAAACAAATGAAAGCTGCTGAGAAAGGAGGGAGGAACAGGTGACATGGAAGAAGAAATGGATCCTGCCCTGCCTCCTGGCAGTTTTTCTGACGGGCTGCCAGGGTGGGAAACAAGAAATCCCATATATCAGCGATGGAAGCGTTTCTTGGGATGCAGTGGAAAAGGCTGAGATCTACGGAGGCGGCTGCGCCGTCCCGCCCACGGGAACCATAAGTGGAGAAAACGGACTTGAGGAGCTGGTGGAGGCAGCGCTGGAGACAGAGGGATACCGGCTGCTGCCGGAAAAGGAATGGCTGGAGGGGACCATGGACCTCTGGGTGAGATTCGATAACGGGGTGGTTATCGGTCTGTACCAGGATGCGAATTATGGATATATCGGCACGGAGCTGGATGTCATCGGGGAGGGACCCTTCTATTCGTTTCCAGAGAAATTTTATGACCTGGCATTCCAGGCAAAGGAACAGCAGTCTGCGGACCAGTGAGAGGAGAGACTATGGAATTTATGGAAAACAATGAGAACCAAAGACAGAAAGCGGCCGCCTCCCGCTTCTCCATCGTCCAGGGAGATATCACAACGTTTGCTGTGGACGCCATTGCCAACGCGGCCAATACTAGCCTTCTGGGCGGAGGCGGAGTGGACGGCGCCATCCACCGGGCGGCAGGTCCGGAGCTTTTGGCAGAATGCCGGACCCTGGGCGGCTGTGCCACCGGCCAGGCAAAGCTCACTGGCGGTTACCGGCTTCCAGCCCGTTTCGTGCTCCATACGCCGGGGCCTGTCTGGAACGGCGGAGGAGACGGAGAGGAAGCTCTGTTAAAAAGCTGTTACGAAAGCTGCCTTAAGCTGGTGGCAGAGAATGGATGCAAAACCGTGGCCTTTCCGTCCATCAGTACGGGGATCTATGGATTTCCCCTGGAGAAGGCCGCTCCCATCGCCGTGGGGACCATTCTCCGGTTTTTGGAGGACCACCAGGATATGGAGGTGCAGATGGTCTGCTTTGACGGCCGGACCAGGAACGCTTATGAGGAGGCGTTTAAGGACTGGGGATAAACGGAGGGAGGAGGAAGGAAAATGGGAATTCTTGGAAATGTTTTATGGTTTATTTTTGGAGGAGCCATCGGGGGCCTAAGCTGGTGCCTGACGGGCTGCCTCTGGTGCATCACTGTCATTGGGATCCCGGTGGGGCTCCAATGCTTTAAGCTGGCGTCCTTAAGCTTTTTCCCTTTTGGGAAGGAGGTTCGGTACGGCGGAGGCGCAGGCTCCTTTCTTCTGAACGTGATCTGGCTTCTGGTATCGGGGCTTCCCCTGGCCCTGGAGCATGTGGCCATGGGCCTGCTCCTCTGTGTGACCATTCTGGGGATCCCCTTCGGTCTCCAGCAGTTTAAGCTGGCAAAGCTGGCTCTCCTGCCCTTTGGGGCAGAGGTGGTCATCCTGTGATCAGACTGGAACGGAAAAAGCCGTCCGGCTTCCGGCCGGAGTACGTTTTCACACGTATTCCGGAGAGGGAAGCCGGACGGCTTTTTATATGGCAGGATCCTGCCATGCAGAAGCTACATGGCTGCGGGCATGAATACATTGATGCCGGGGCCGATGGGAAGGTCTAAAAGCATCCAGGCAACCAGTAAGAGGATCCAGAAGACCTCCAGGATCACGGCTACCATCAGGTTGCAGGAGATGATCTGGCCGATCTTTAAGTTCTTATCGTACTTGGCCTGGGCCACGCTTAAAAGCATCCAGAGATAAGCGGAGGTGGGGCCGAAGAGGTTTCCAGCGGAGTCGCCCAGACGGTAAATGATCTGGGTAAAGCCGGGATGGTAGTCCAGCAGCAGGAACATGGGAACGAAGATCGGAGCGAAGATCGCCCATTTTGCAGAGCCGGAGCTGAAGAATACGTCCACCAGGGTTACGAGGATAATGAAGCCGATGCACATGGGGATCCCCGTAAAGCCGATGCTTTCCAGGAAATCTGCGCCTGCAATGGCGGACATGGCTCCCAGGTTGGTCCAGGAGAACAGGCCCTGGAACTGTCCGCAGAAGAAACAGAAGCCCACGTAGGTACCCATGGCAGCCATCTGCTTCACAATGGCCTTATGGATATCCACCAGTCCCTTAAAGTTTCCGGAGGCATAGCCGTAGGAAACGCCTGCGATGACGAACAGAAGGAAGATAATGGGGATCAGGCCCTTTAAGAACGGAGAACCGATGAGGCCGCCGTCCTCGGCTGCAATGACTCCTGTGAAGAACAGGACCAGCAGACAGGCCACATAGACCAGGGTCGAGATCCCGGAGGCCCGGAGCCCCTTTTTCTCAGACGGAGTCAGGTCTTCCATTTTTTCCAGTTCGCCGTGGTAAACGCCGAATCTGGGCTCCACGATCTTCTGTACAAGGATTCCGATAACGACTACACAGAGAACAGTGGAAGCGATCTTAAAGATCCAGTTGCAGGTCACGTCCACGGTGAAAGCGGAATCGCCCATAAAGGAGGCCAGGGTATCGTTGGTGATCCCCATAAGGAGCGTATCTGTACCGGAGATGACCGGATTGGCGGCGTAGCCCACCTAGGCTCCGATATAGCCGCAGATCATACCGGCCACCGGATGCTTTCCAACACCCATGAAGGCCATGGCAGCCAGGGGCGGTACCATAACGCTGGCGGCGTCGGAGGCCAGGTTTCCGATGATGCCGATGAGCACGCATACATAGGGGACCAGGGCAGCGGGAACATTTTTCATGGAGCTTCTTAAAAGAGAATTGAGCATCCCGGCTTCCTCACAGATACCGGTGCCGATGGTCATGGTAAGCACAAGACCAAGGGGGGCGAAGCCGGTGAAGTTTTTCACCATATTGTCCAGGAACCAGAGAAGGCCTTCTTTTGAAAAGAAGTTCTTTGACATGACGATCTCTCCGGTGGCCGGATTGGTGAGACTGGTTCCCAGGAAAGTGAAGATCGTTCCCAGGATGGCCACAATAAAGAACAGGAACACGAACAGCATGGTCGGCGGCGGCAGCTTATTGCAGACAGTCTCAACTCCGTCCATGAAACGGGCCAGCAACGGTTTCTTCTCTACGGTCTTTTCTTTCATGGCATTTCCCCCTTTAGTAAATATTTGGAAAAAGTGTGTTGAATACTATACCATGATATCATATATTGTACAAAGAATCCAGGGAAATTTCCGATATTTAGCAGATAATTAGCATATTATATTGAAAACATGGAGGTGTTACACAAAAACCACAAACGATTCGGAATGTTTTGTATCAGGCTGGAAACATGGTCCCGCCAGTCTTGAAAATCCGGCGGGATTGTAGTAAAATTAACATTGTATGCAGCGGCGCGGAACGCGCAGGGACAGACAATGGATTCAATAAGAAAAGGAGAATGAGATCTGTGTATATTACCGACGATATCATTTATGCAGGCGTCAACGACCATCAGGTGGATCTGTTTGAGGGACAGTATCAGGTCCCAAATGGAATGGCCTACAATTCCTATGTGATAAAAGATGAAAAAATTGCCGTTATGGATACGGTGGATGGAAAGTTCACCCATGAATGGCTGGACAATGTGGAGAAGGCCCTGGCAGGAAGAAAGCCGGATTATCTGGTGGTCCAGCATATGGAGCCGGACCACTCGGCCAATATCCAGAATTTTATGAAGGCCTATCCAGAGGCAGTGATCGTGGCCAATGCAAAGACCTTCTGTATGGTTGGGAATTTCTTCCGCTCCATGGATTTAGAGAGCCGGACCCTGGAGGTGAAAAACGGGGACAGCCTTTCCCTGGGAAAACATGTGTTAAATTTTGTGTTTGCTCCCATGGTCCACTGGCCGGAGGTCATGGTGACCTATGACAGCACGGATAAGGTCCTGTTTTCTGCCGACGGCTTCGGAAAATTCGGGGCTCTGGATGTGGAAGAGGACTGGGATGACGAGGCGAGACGGTATTATATCGGGATCGTGGGCAAGTATGGGGCACAGGTGCAGAACCTGTTAAAGGCGGCCTCTGCGCTGGATATCCAGACCATCTGCCCCCTGCACGGACCGGTGTTAAAGGAAAATCTGGGCCACTATCTGGAAAAATACCATACCTGGTCTTCCTACGGGGTGGAGGACGACGGCGTGGTCATCGCTTATACATCCGTATATGGAAATACGAAAAAGGCGGCTGAGACGCTGGCAGCGAAGCTGACGGAAAAGGGCTGCCCCAGAGTGGTCTTATGCGATCTGGCCCGGATGGATATGTCAAAGGCTGTGGAAAACGCCTTCCGTTACGGCAAGCTGGTACTGGCCACCACCACCTATAATGCCGATATTTTCCCCTTCATGCGGGAATTCATCGACCATCTGACGGAGCGGGGCTTTAAAAAGCGCACGGTGGGACTGATGGAAAACGGCTCCTGGGCTCCCATGGCAGCAAAGATCATGAAGGGAATGCTGGAGGGCTCCAAGGACATCACCTGGCTCAATACGACTGTAAAGATCACCTCCTCCTTAAGCGAGGATAATTTAAAGGAGATCGATACCATGGCCGAGGAGCTGTGCCGGGAGTATATCGCCAGATCCGATGAAAAGGCCAATAAGCACGACATGACCGCTTTATTTAAGATCGGCTACGGTCTTTATGTGGTCACCTCCAACGACGGGACCAGGGATAATGGACTGATCGTCAATACGGTGAGCCAGCTGACGGATAATCCGTTCCGGGTGGAGGTGAACATCAATAAGGCCAATTATTCCCATCATGTGATCAAAAAGACAGGGATCTTAAACGTCAACTGTCTGTCTGTGGAAGCGCCCTTTGAGGTATTCCAGAATTTCGGCTTCCAGAGCGGACGGAACGTGGATAAATTTGAAAGCTGGGAGACATGCCGGTCCGATAACGGTCTGGTGTTCCTTCCCAAGTACATCAACGCCTTCATGTCCTTAAAGGTGGAGCAGTACGTGGATCTGGATACCCACGGCATGTTCATCTGTACCGTTACAGAGGCCCGTGTCATGAGCGATAAGGAGACCATGACCTATACGTATTACCAGAAGAATGTGAAGCCGAAGCCGGAAACAGACGGCAAAAAGGGCTTTGTCTGCAAGATCTGCGGATACATTTATGAGGGAGATACCCTTCCCGACGACTATATTTGTCCCTTATGCAAGCATGGAGCGGCGGATTTTGAGCCCATCGGGTAAATATCAGGTTTTTCTTGCAATCTGGAAAAATCGTGGTATGATAATACCATGCACATCAGATGTGCCGGGGCCGCACAGAAGGGCGGAACTGTAAATTGAATATGGAAAAAGAGGGAGCTTGCCGCGGCAGGCTGAGAGGGAATGAAGGAACGATTCCGACCTGTTGAACCTGATACGGATAATGCCGGCGTAGGAATGAAGCGAGTCATTGGAGGAACTTATCCGTTTGGGATAGGTTCCTTTTTTTCATGTTTCTTTCCTCTTTTTCAAAAATCATGGAAGGAGAGCGGATATGGATTACACAACACAGATGGACGCGGCCAGAAAGGGGATCATTACCCGGGAAATGGAGCTGGTGGCCAGAAAAGAGAAGAGGACGGCGGAGGAGATCCGTCAGTGGGTGGCAGAGGGCCGGGCGGCCATTCCCTGCAACCGGGTCCATAAGGCCCTGGATCCCAACGGCATCGGCTCCATGCTGAAGACGAAGATCAATGTGAACCTTGGGACATCCAGAGACTGCATGGATCTGGACACGGAGGTGGAGAAGGTGAACCGGGCCGTGGTCATGGGCGCAGAGTCGATCATGGATCTCAGCTCCTTTGGGGATACCCGTGTGTTCCGGAGACGGCTTACAGCGGAATGTCCTGCCATCATTGGTACTGTGCCCATTTACGATGCAGTGGTATATTATCACAAGGCCTTAAAGGAGATCACCACCGAGGAGTGGCTGGATATCGTCCGGATGCACGCGGAGGACGGCGTGGACTTTATGACCATCCACTGCGGCATCAACCGGTCAACGGCAAAGCGCTTTAAAGAAAACCGGCGTCTCACCAATATCGTTTCCCGGGGCGGCTCCATTATCTTTGCGTGGATGGAGATGACGGGGAAGGAAAACCCGTTTTATGAGCATTTTGACGACATCCTGGAGATCTGCCGGGAGTACGACGTGACCTTAAGCCTGGGAGACGCCTGCCGTCCGGGCTGTCTTAAGGATGCCAGCGATATTTCCCAGATCGAGGAATTAGTGACCCTGGGAGAGCTTACGAGGAGGGCCTGGGAAAAGGATGTCCAGGTGATCATCGAGGGGCCGGGCCATATGCCCTTAAACCAGATCGAGGCCAATATGCGGATCCAGCAGGAGATCTGCAAGGGAGCCCCGTTTTATGTTCTGGGACCGCTGGTGACCGACGTGGCCCCAGGATATGACCATATTACGGCAGCCATTGGAGGAGCCCTGGCAGCAGCGGCAGGCGCGTCCTTCCTCTGCTATGTGACTCCGGCGGAGCATTTAAGGCTTCCCAATGTGGAGGATGTGAAGGAGGGGATCATCGCGTCCCGGATCGCTGCTCATGCGGCGGATATCGCCAAGGGGATCCCGTCGGCCATGGACTGGGACAATGAAATGAGCCTGGCAAGAAAAAATCTGGACTGGGAGAAGATGTTTTCCCTGGCCATTGATCCGGAAAAGGCCAGACGGTACCGGGCAGAGGCAAAGCCGGAGAAGGAAGATACATGTTCCATGTGCGGGAATTTCTGCGCGGTAAAGAATATGAACCGGATCCTGGACGGAGAGATCGTAAATATTTTTGAAGAGTAGGGGGAGAGGATCATGAAGATTTCTTTGAAAAAAACAGTAACAGCGGCCATGCTGGCGGCGCTGACCGTGGCGTTATCGGGCTTTTATATCCCCATCGGGGTATCCAAATGCTATCCCATCCAGCATATGGTGAACGTTTTGTGCGCTGTATTTTTAGGCCCCGGCTACGGAGTCATGGCGGCCTTCTGTACCTCTCTGATCCGGAACCTCATGGGAACCGGAAGCCTTCTGGCCTTTCCGGGGAGCATGGTGGGGGCGCTGCTCTGCGGCATCCTGTATGAGAAAACGGGAAAGCTGCTGCCCACATACCTGGGAGAGGTAATTGGAACAGGAATCCTGGGCGGGATGCTCTGTTACCCGGTGGCAGTGGTCCTCATGGGAAAAGAGGCGGCGCTTTTTACGTATGTGATGCCCTTCCTTATGAGCACCTGCTGCGGGACCATCATGGCTGCGGCCTTTGTGGGAGTGCTGGAAAAGAGCCATGTGATCTCTTATATCCGGGGAGTTATGGGGGACGCATAAAGCAGGGGAAAACGATCTGGAAAATGTGCGGAAATCCTGGAAAACTTTACGGCATCCATTGACACCCGGGGGGGGGGTATGATAAGATGAGAACGTATACATCAGAACCTGGGAACTGCATGTAATGTGTACATTCTGCGGGGAACGGACCGGGTGTATGCAGGGAATGATCTCTGAGACTGGCAGATCCGGTAATACAGGAAAATGCCGGAATATGCTGGGAAGGGAGTGAAAAAAGTAAAGAAAGGCAGGAATGTAAAATGCACATGAAAACAAAATGGCTGAAGCGCTTGACCGCCGCAGCCCTCAGCATCGGCATGGCATTCGCACCGGCAGTTGCCGGGTCCGGACTGACCTATGCAGATGTGAAGGCTCCGGAGCGGGACGGCAGGATTATGGCAGCCTCCGGTTCGGAAGCGACTCCGGGTGATGCGACACCCAGTAATGTAAGCGTTAACTTTACCGAAGAATCAAAGACCGTAACATTTGGAGACGAATTTACCGTGCGGGTCGTAACAAGCCCTGCGAATGCTGAGGTAAAGTGGGGGTATGAAAATGAGGACGTTATTGCCTTTGCAGACCCGGCAGAAAATTATGATCCGCAGGTAAGCCATGGGGAGATGACGTATAAGGCGGTTGGAGCAGGATCCAGTGAAATCTATGTTAAGATCTATGACCCCGCCTATGAGGACCTTGAATCCGCAGAGGACGTTCTGAAGGTAACTGTAAATAAACTCAAGCTTGAATTAGAAACCAGCAGCTTATCATTAGAAGTATCTAAGCAGCAGAAGCTTCCATTAACAACAAAGGTTCCGGCAGGAACGATTCTCAACTGGTCTTCTGATAAAGAGTCTGTGGCAAAGGTTGACCAGTCTGGTAATGTGACTGCTGTGGCAGAGGGAACTGCAACGATCACTGTTTCAGCAGGTCACTGTGAGCCGGCTTCCTGTACAGTAACCGTAGGAAAAACTCCGGAACCGGCCATAACAGAGCTTAAGCTTGAATCCTCTGAGCTTCTTCTTACAAAGGGCAGCAAGGGGACGCTGAAGGTGACCAACAAACCGGAGAATACAGAACTCAAATGGGATTCTGCAGATCCGAAGGTCGCTGCAGTGGAGAATGGTGTTGTAACAGCCCTGGCAGCAGGAGAGACTACGATCACTGTAAGCGGAGAGAACTGCAAAGAGGCATCAGCTGTTGTTACTGTAACGGAAGAAACAGGAGCTGTCCTGGAAGGCGACAGTGAGGTAACTGTTTCTGTAAACAAGGCAGCAGTTGAAGTTTCCAGGGAGAATCTTCCGGATTCTGTGACTGCCCAGCAGCTGGCAGACGCTAAGAATGCGGCAGTAGAGTCAGCTCTGAACAGCGTGAAGAATAATACAGCAGTTCTGGAGCCTGCCGAAGGCTTAAAGGAGGCTGTGAATGTTAAGCTTCCGGAAGGCTATAAGGGCGTAAGCCGTGTGGATTCTGAGCTGAAGGATATGGAAATGATCGCGGAAATGGCAGACGGCAAGCTTGTGGTACGTCCCAGCAGGCTGGTTTACGATGCATCCGTGGCCATGGACGTGTTTGACGAGAATGGAAACTTGAAGACTCCCGACCGAAAGGTTGTCAACAGCGAGCTGGATGGATATATCACCTTCCGTCTTGCTGTTCCGAAGACCGTGACAGAAAAATATGCCCAGATCGTTCATAAGAGCGCGGGCTATTCCGATTCCAGTATCAGCAATCTCGAGATCCAGAACAAAGGTACAGACAACGCCTATATTTCCGTTAAAGTCCGCCACTTCAGCGAATTTGACGTAACATTTACAAACTCCAGAGTAAGCACTGGCTCCTCCGGAAGTTCCGGCGGCAGCGGCGGAAGCAGATCCTATAAGGCTCCCACAGAAGGAACATGGGTGAAGGATGCCGCAGGCTGGTGGTATAAATTCCCGAACCACACCTGGCCGGCAAACTGCTGGACCCAGCTTACCTGGAACGGCGTGAGCCAGTGGTACCGCTTCAATGAGGCTGGTTACATGGTAGCTGGCTGGTATCTGGATACGGATGGAAACTGGTATTTCTTACATAACGTATCCGATGGTACCCAGGGTCATATGTACACTGGATGGCATCAGATCGAAGGCAAGTGGTACTATTTCCGCGAGAACGCAGGCGGCCCCGTAGGCTCCCTGGTCGTGAATGGGACCACACCGGACGGCTACACTGTAGACGCCAGCGGCGCATGGATCCAGTAGCCTGAACTGAATAAGATGGAAAGAAAGTGCTCCGGTCATATGGCCGGAGCATTTTTTATTTGATAGGAAATTCCTATCAAATAAAAAAGCACTTCGTGCAGAATCGCACTGCGGCGGTATGGAATTTCGTCGCAAATGCGACCCGCCGCAGGCGGAGAATCCTGCAAGAGCAGGATTCTTTTTTACCTTTAGAAACGGATTTTAGCGGTAGTATACGGTATCCCTCATGGTAAAGGAGCCCTCGTTGGAGAATTTGATGTTTCTGGAATGGAGGGAGTCTTTATATTCCAGGGAATTTACCTTTTTGAAGCTGTAGATCCCATCAAAGGAGCCGTCTTCATCATAGTACATACCCACCAGGCTGTCGTCAGCGCCCAGATTTAACTCCATATAATCGCCGTCTTCAGAAGTATAAGTTCCGATCAGATCGTAGGCATCATATTCATAGGAAGCTTCACCGGAGTTCTCTCCATCTTCCTCATCATTTCTAGCGTTTTCTTCCAGGTCGAACTGGAGCTGTACGCCTCCGTCCACGATCCAGGCCCCGTCCTTATTGACCTGGTAGTTGTCCGGTGTGGTCGTATCTGAGAGCATGTAGCCGTCGTTTCCAAAGTAATAGCATTCAAAGGTACCGTCCTTATTTCCGTCCAGCCATTTCCATTCGGCTGCGGGATTGGAGCCGTCGTCGTTGAGCCACCACCAGCCGGTGTCATTGGATTTCCATTCTCCTGCAAAGGCGGTGAGGCCTGCGGCTGCGGTCATTGCTGTGGTTAAGACCAGGGTCATGATTTTTTTCTTCATATTAAAATCCTCCTAAAGCTATGTAAGTTTGTGTTTCATTTTCTTATAGCATCATAGTAACAAAGGTATGTGTAGAAATTGTGAAATCTTTTAGGAAAAAATGGGAGATTTATGTGGCAAATTTATGGCAGATTTGCTATGCTGTATGTGGAATAAATTTTTATAGGAGGATACAGATGGAATATAAGGTTTCAGAACAGGTACGCCAGAAATTTGACGCCCTCGTAAAAGACGAAAAGGTTCAGAAGGCACTGAAGTTTATGGAAGAAGACCAGGATGCGGTCATCGACCGTCAGATCGAGCTGACCCTGATCCCCGCCCCCACCTACCATGAGCAGAAGAAGGCAGAACGTATGCTGGAAATGTTTAAGGAAGAGGGACTTTCCGACTGTCACATTGACGAATACGGCAACTGTGTGGGGATCCGTAAGGGCACCGGCGGCGGAAAAACGACCCTGGTGGAAGGCCATATGGATACTGTATTCGCCCTGGATACGGAGCTTAAGATCGTCCGGGAGGACGGCTTTATCAAATGCCCCGGAATCGTAGACGATACAAGAGGCTGTGCGGCCGTTCTTTCCACGATCCGGGCTTTAAACGCCGCCGGGATCCAGACAAAGGGTGATATCCACTTTGTGGGAACGGTACAGGAGGAAGGAACCGGCGCTTTAAAGGGAATGAAGTATTATGTGGACCATCATCCGGAGCTGGAGGCCAGCATTTCTGTGGACGGACCCGGCTACCAGGAGATCACTTATGAGGCCACAGGCATCCAGACGTATGAGGTGAACTTCAACGGAATCGGCGGCCATGCGTGCGGCATGTTTGGAAAGGTGGCAAACCCGCTCCATGCGGCGGCCAGAGCCATTGCCAAGATCTCGGAATTCCGTGTTCCCGCAGATCCCATGACGACATTTGCAGTGACCAACTTCCATGCGGGAAGCTTTGAGGCGGTCCATGCCATCGTTCCCACAGCCCAGATCCGCTTTAACTTCCGCTCCAATTCCCAGGAGGAGCTGGAGAAGCTCCGTGACCGGATCTTTGCTGCCATCGACGAGGCATGTAAGGAGGAGACAGACCGCTGGGGCATGGATACCATCACATATGAAGTGAAGCATATCTGTGACGTCAACGCCGGTCATCAGGATTCCCACGCGTCCATCGTGGAAGGAGCCATGGCGGCGGCAGAATTCCTTGGCTGTGCAGAGCCGAAGCTTGGAAACGGCGGCTCCACCAACTGCAACCGGGCCCTGGAAGCCGGACTTCCGGCTGTCTGTCTTGGAGGCGGCTGTGATTATGACTGCCAGTGCCATACCCTGGACGAGCAGTTTAAGGTGGAGGATGCCTTCAAGGGCTGCCAGCAGACGCTCCTCATGACTCTGCTCTGCGCCGGAACAGAAATGACGGAAAGCATCATTTAGCTTGCGCCGCCAGGCAGAAGGAAGTATTCTGATAAGGCTGGTATATTATAGGAAAAGAGGGAGATACAGATGGAAAAGAACAGCACTGAGTTTATGCAGCAGGTATATGATCTGGCAACCGGAGCCTATAATCCTGGAAGCAGCATCGTGGCAGAGAATGCCTTTGTGGAAAATGTGTTCAGCGAGGGCTCTGTCTGTGCAGAGGCTTACAGGGAGGTGTATGCCGCCGGAGAGCGCCTGTGCAGACGCCTGGGCGTGCAGTTCGGCGACGATGTGGACGTGGAGGCCATTGTGGACAACATGATGGAGATCCAGAGGGAGATCGGCCTTAAGATGTACGAATACGGCTGGTATTTTGCCAAAGGCGGAGACGGGATCCATAAGGTATAGGAGTGTGTCATGGCTTTTTTGGAGGATCTGAAGGGATTTTACGGAACTGGCGAGAAAAACCGGGCGGGTCAGAGCCTGGAGGAGTTTCTGGACAGGTATGATCCCAAAAAATATGACTGCCCCAGCTGTACCACGGATATTGTGGCGGTACAGTGTGATGAGCCGCTCCGGTCCTGGGGGCAGCCCTTAAAGCTTCTTCTTGTCAAACGGGGCAATCATCCAAGCATTGGCTGGTATGCCACGCCGGGAGGCTTTGTGGAGCTTAAGGAGGATCTTTATGAGGGTGCGGCCAGAGAGCTTCAGGAGGAGACCGGAGTGACGGGACTTCCGCTCCAGCAGCTTCGTACCTGGGGCGCTTATGACAGGGATCCCCGGTGGCGGGTGATCACGACCTCGTTCCTGGCTCTGGCGGAAGGCGATCTGCCGGTGAGGGCCGCCGACGACGCGGCGGATGCGCTGTGGATGGATGTGTCGCTCCGTCTGGTCTCGGAGGAGGACGGGCAGCAGCGGAAGGAGATATGGGAGCTTTGCCTGGACCATGAAGAACGGAAGGTCCATGTGGCGGCCCGGGTAGAGCGTACATATTTCCCGGATGCCGTGCTTCCCAGGGAAAGATACAGGCTCCTGTGGGCGGACGGCCTGGCTGTGGACCACGGCTGCATCATCACCCAGGCGCTTCTTTATCTGAAGGAGCGGCTGGAGGAGAGGACAGGCGGAAAGACAGTCCGTTAAATAGGAAGACCGGCATGTGATCCCGAAAGGAACGGCATGCCGGTTTTTCTGATGGTTTAAGGCTTTATGCGGGCGGCCGCGCCTGGCTGCCGGTAAAGATATCTGGGAAGCCCGTTTTCCATGATCCGTTTCGGTTCACCCTGGATCAGCGGCAGGATATAGGGAAGGAAGCTGTCTGTTACGTCAGAACCGCCCTCAGAGATCCATTCTGCCGGAAATTTCTTTTCCTGGTTGCAGATCCGTCCCACCGGCTCCAGGCAGCAGGAAAGCTCATAGGGGACATCAGAGATCCTCTGGAAGGCTGCCATTTTTCCTGTTTCCCCGGAAAGGGCGGCGCGGACTCCGAAGGCGCCTGCCATGGCAGACTCCTCGATATCTGTTCTGGAGGCCAGCATCCCGCTGCATCTCTGGCTTACATTGAGCTCAATGGAGCGGACCTTGACGTGGAACCGGTCACGGACGAAGGATTCCAGGACCTCTCCGCAGCCGGTGAGCATTTTGTGTCCGAAGGAATCCAGCTTTGCGGCGTCGGAATATTCGCAGATAAAGGTTCCTCCGGCGTCGGCAATGCCCTCGGAAACGCAGACGACCACATTGGCTGTTTTTTCAAAGGCATGCTCCAGATCCTGGTAAAAGGCTTCCAGCTCAAAGGGAGCCTCGGGGAGGTAGATGAGGATAGGGTTGTCTCCCTCATATTTTCTTGCCAGCTTTGAGGCAGCTGTGAGCCAGCCGGCGTGGCGTCCCATGATCTCGATGATCGTCACAGATCTCTGCTGGTATACAGAGGCGTCCAGGACGATCTCCCGGACCGTGGAGGCCACATATTTTGCAGCGCTGCCGAAACCGGGCGTATGGTCTGTGAGCACCAGATCGTTGTCAATGGTCTTGGGAATGCCGATGAACCGTACATCGCTGCCGGTCCGGGCAGCAAAGCGGGAAAGCTTATCCACCGTATCCATGGAGTCGTTTCCTCCCACATAGAGGAAATATCCGATGTTCATTTCGCGGAGATTATCAAAAACAGCGGAATAGACAGCGTCCGTCAGATCCTCCGGGAGCTTAAAGCGGCAGGACCCCAGATAAGCGGCGGGCGTCAGCCGGAGGAGCTTCAGCTCTTCCTCGCTGAGGGCAGTCAGATCTGTGACCTGGTCCGCAAGGAAGCCCTCAATGCCGTTGAGCATCCCATAGACACGGCCCTCCTGCCCTGCCTCCTTCCATGCCTGTACTGCGCCGCAGAGGCTGGCGTTTATGACGGCGGTGGGGCCGCCGGACTGTCCGATCACTAAATTCTTCATAATAAATCCATTCTCTCCATTCTAGTGCGATTTAGAGTCAGTACTTCTTACTGCCGGCGGTGGGATCATTTATCTCCGGGCCGGCGTGCTGTACGGAAATATTATAATACAGGAAGAAAGAAAATCAATCAATTTTTTCAGACTGGTATAGATCTGGGAAAAGCGGCAATAATAGGAGTATCACCAAAGAGAAAGATTAATACTTATCCTCCCCTTTTTAATCGGCTCCGGTACGAAGTTCGTACTGGGGCTGTTTTTTTTCACTATTGAACCAATGGTTCAAGACAACGCGGCTGATTTCGTGTATGATAGAAGCAGATGAAAAGAATCTGGAAGGACAGGCAGGTGATGGGATGGTAAAGATATCGAAAGAGGAGACAGGAAAAAGGATACGCAGACTCCTGGCAGAGAGCGGGATCACAGTCCGGGATGTGCAGGAGGAGCTGGAGCTGGACAGTCCCCAGTCTGTTTACAAATGGCTGAAAGGGAAGGCTCTCCCTTCTCTGGATAATCTCCTGGTCCTGGGATGTATGCTGGATCTGCCTGTGGAGCAGCTTCTGGTCCTGGAGGGGAAGGAGGATGAGGAGATCGTACAGAGGAGGAAAAGGTGGGTCAAAAAACGCCCGCATATTCTGTGCGCCTATGTCCTCAGGACCCACAGGAACCTGGAACGGATCCAGATGATACTGAGTGATACCAGGACCGACTGGAAGCCGGAGAAGCGCAGTGGGATCTGGAAGGAGGCTCCGGAACCAGAAAACGGAAGGAATTCCTTTAATCCAGAAGCTCCGCGTAGGTGACGTTGAGGACCTTGGCCAGGGCCTTCAGCTCAATGTCTGTTATAAAGCGTTTGCCGCTTTCCATCCGCTGGATCGCATTTTTATCAATATCAAGGCCTTGTACCTGGAGCATATCGGCCAGCTTCCTCTGGGAGACATTTTTCATCTCCAGGCGCAGCTTCCGTATTTTTTGTCCGCATATATTATTTAGTCCGTGTTCTGATTTGTTTTTGTACATCGCTTTCTCCCCTCAAGACATTCACTGATTGTCAGTAAGATAAATATATGTTAAGATGGACCGGGAGATGACATTTACTAGATGTCGAAAATAGATTTTATTAAAAGAAAGAGGGGTTCATTCATGAATTATAAGGAACTGGCAGAAAAAGCCCGTGAAATAAAAGCCGACGGAGAGAGATTCCTTGCACAGTATGAAAATGAGATCGTGGATTTTCTGAGAGAGGATGCAGAAGACGCGGAGAGCCGCCTGCAGAAGGAGATCTTTTTTGAATTTCTGGATAATCTCCATGGAATGTGCCATCTGGCAGAATATATGGGACTGGAGGTCGTAAAGGAGGGGGTTCTGGGTCTGGATAGCCAGGGAGAGATGACGCTGGACGGCGATATCCTGCCGCTGATGACAGAAGTAGAGGTGAAACTGTATGACAAGGAGGAGGAGCAGGAGATCTGGACCAGGACCTATGTGGCCGGGGCAAAGAAGCGGTATCTGGTGGGAATCGACCGGTCCTGCCCGCTAATTGGAATGCGGGCACGTATGCGTGGATAAAAAAGGGGAATAATAGGGCCAGAGGTGATGAAATGAGATCCATCTGGTCCATAAACGACATACAGAAGAAAGATAAACGGGAACCTCTTCCGGAGCACATTTCTGCGGCCGTGATCGGAGGGGGGATGGCAGGGATCCTTTGTGCATGGTTCCTTATGGAAAGCGGTGTGGATACAGTAGTTCTGGAGGCAGGGACCGTTGGGAGCGGGCAGACGGAAGGGACCACGGCTAAGATCACATCCCAGCATGGACTGATCTACAGCAGACTGACAGAGACCATGGGGGCAGAAGCTGCGGCCCAGTATGCCCAGGCCAGCCAGACAGCTATCGATCAGTATGAGCGGATCGTGGATTCTGCGGGGATCCAGTGCGGTTTTAAAAGGCTGCCCTCCTATCTGTATACAGAATGCGGGGAGGGGATGAAAAAGCTGGAGCAGGAGCGTTCTGCCGCTGTGAGGGCCGGGATACCGGCCTCTATCGTATATGATACCGGCCTTCCCTTTCCGGTGAAAATGGCCCTGCGGTACGAAAATCAGGCCCAGTTTGATCCCATTGGTTTTTTATATGGTCTGTCGGATTCCTTAAAGATCTGCCAGCATACCAGAGTCCTGCAGGTAAAGGGCCATGAGATACGGACTGACCGGGGAACTGTGAAGGCAGACCATATTGTTTTTGCATCGCATTTTCCGTTTCCCCGCTGGCCGGGCTTTTACTCAGCCAGGATGCACCAGGAAAGAAGCTATGTACTGGCTCTGGAAACAGAGGACTGGGACCTGGGGGGAGTGTATTATGGGATCGATCCGGATGGACTTTCCTTCCGGAATGCCGGTGAACTGGTGCTTGTGGGCGGTATGGGACACCGGACAGGAGAGGGCAGGATCAAGGATCCCTATGGGGAGCTTGAGAAAAGAGCGGGGAATATCTGGAAAAAAGCCGAGATAAAGGCGTCCTGGTCGGCCCAGGACTGCATGACTCTGGATTCAGTCCCCTATATTGGCGTTTTCTCAAGGCTTCGTCCGTACTGGCTTGTGGCCACAGGATTCGGAAAATGGGGAATGACCAATTCTATGGTTTCCGCCATGGCGGTCTGTGATGTGGTTACTGGACAGAGTATGAAGGAATGGGAGCTGTTTTCTCCCCAGAGAAAAACTTTTTCAGCCTCATATAAAACTTTTGTGAAAGAAATGGGACATTCCATTAAGAATCTGGCTGTATTGGGAGGACCAAGATGTCCCCATCTGGGCTGCCGGCTCCAGTGGAATCCAGCAGAGAGGACCTGGGACTGTCCCTGCCATGGGTCCAGATTCCGGGCAGACGGAGAACTTCTGGATGAACCTTCAAAAAAGAATATAAAAAATCCCGGCTGTTAAAATACAGCCGGGAAATCCGGAACCCAGATCATTTTAAGGAGCTTCCAACGGTCCGACACTCTGGATCTCTCTGGATTGACGATGCAGGAGCCATTAGCGCTCCTGTTTTTTAAATACAGACTTTGGCTGTTTACAGATCGGGCACTTCCAATCGTCGGGAAGCTCCTCAAAGGGAGTTTCCCCTTCATATACATATCCGCATACGGAGCAGACATAGGCTGTCTTTGGAATGGTTTCTTCCTCCTTCAGATAAGTAGGAGCATTTTTGGGGCTCTTTCCCTTTACCACAGTATGATAATAGGAATAGGTCATTGCCGGAGCATTTTCCAGGTTATCGGCATCCAGAACCTTTCCAAGGAAAACTGTGTGGCTGTCGGTCTCCATTTTGTTGACGACTTGGCACACGATATACGCGCAGGCATCCTCGATCACTGGGAGGCCTTCGACAGTCTTATAGGAGACAGAATCAAATTTATTGACATTTTTTCCTGACTGGAATCCAAAGGTTCCGATGATTCCAGGATCGGTGTTTTCAGAAAGGATGGAAATAGCAAATTTTCCGGTTCTTTCAATGCAGGAATTGGTATAGTTGTCATGGTTGATGCTGATGGCAATGGACGCCGGATCGGATGTGATCTGCATGGCGCTGTTGGCGATACAGCCCGTAGGCCGGTCCCCATCCAGGGAAGAGATCAGATAGACGCCATAAGAAAGTTTTCGGAATGCGGATTTGTTCATACTAAGCCCTCCTGTGATCACTTGTGTTATGCAGTTATTTCTTTTTCGCTGGCGGATATTCGTCCCGGATCTCGTCTGCGAGGCGCTCGATCATCTGCTTTTTCAGATACACATCGAAGGCAAGCTCACAAATGAAGGAAAAGAGCTGGAGCGCATCCTTCTCACCGGGATCTTCCACGTCGGAAAAGGTTTTTTCTGCTGTTTCAAATTTTGCTTTTACGTCATCCTTTAATTTATCCATCTGGCTGTGTTCCATGGTAAATACCTCTGTATATACCTGGGACAGAGGAAGCGGAGCTTCACCGAAGTGGTGCTCTGTGATATAGGACAGAATGGTCTCAATATCGTTAAAATTCAGCAGATTCTTAAAGTAATAAATAAATACCAGAAGCAGGATATGATCCTGGGTGTATTTTTTACGTACCGGAGAGGGAAGGAGGTTGTTTTTGGCATAGTTATTGATCATAGTCTTTGTGAGTACCTTGTCCTCCGGATATCGCTTCAGCTCCCCCAGGTGCTTCTCCATAAAGGTAGTTACCTGGTCCATATAAAGGTCGATCTGCGGGATATCTTCAACTTTTATGTGATCCAGGCTGTCCAGGTGCTGGAACAGCCCTTCTAAGCGTTCTTCATTGGTTTTCATGGTGAAACTCCTTTCAGTATTTATTATATAGTATTAAAAACTAGATGACAAGAGACAAATACGATTTTCTCGTTTTATTGGACAGCATCCAGGGAATCTGGTATAATACGAATCTGACAAGAAAGGGGAATATCATGAAGAGTTTTGAGACACTGAACCCAATGCAGCAGCAGGCTGTTTTACATACAGAGGGTCCCCTCCTGGTACTGGCAGGAGCCGGATCCGGAAAAACGAGGGCATTGACCCACCGGGTCGCCTATCTGATCGAGGAAAAAAATGTGTCGCCCTGGAATATCCTGGCGATCACCTTTACGAATAAAGCGGCAGGAGAAATGCGGGAACGGGTCAACGGGTTGATCCCCCAGGGAGCGGACAGCGTATGGGTCAGCACCTTCCACTCGCTTTGCGTCCGGATCCTCAGACGTTTCATTGAAAATCTGGGGTACGAGTCCAGCTTCTCTATTTATGACACCGATGACCAGAAAACACTGATGAAGCAGATCTTTAAGGAACGGGAGATCAATGGAAAGCTGTATAAGGAGCGCGGAGTGCTGGGGATCATTTCTTCGGCCAAGAATGAGCTGGTCACGCCGGAGGAGTTTGCCCTGGAGAGTAAAAAGGACGGCTCTGCCCGCAGCCAGCAGATCGCGGAGCTATATAAGGAATACCAGGTGCGGCTGAAGAAGAATAATGCCCTGGATTTTGATGACCTTCTGGTGAAAACTGTGGAGCTTTTTGAATCCTGTCCGGAGGTTCTGGACTATTACCAGGAAAGATTCCGCTACATCATGGTAGACGAGTATCAGGATACCAATACGGCCCAGTTCAGGCTTGTGAGCCTGCTGGCCTCCAAATACAGGAACATCTGCGTGGTGGGAGACGACGACCAGTCCATTTACCGGTTCCGAGGAGCCAATATAAAGAATATACTGAGTTTTGAGGAGGCGTTTCCTGGCGCAAAGGTCATTAAGCTGGAACAGAATTACCGCTCCACAAAGACCATCCTGAGCGCGGCCAATGAGGTGATCCGTAATAATGAGGGGAGAAAGGATAAGACCCTCTGGACAGAAAATGAGACGGGAGAGAAAATCCGTGTAAAGCTGTTTGACACGGCATACGATGAAGCGGAGGGAATCGTTTCCGACATTATGAAAAGGGGAGGTTCCTGGAAGGATTCCGCCGTTCTTTACCGGACCAACGCCCAGTCCCGTATCCTGGAGGAGAAATTTGTCACCCATAATATCCCTTACCGGATGGTGGGCGGCGTGAATTTCTACCAGAGAAAGGAGATCAAGGACATCCTGGCGTATTTAAAGACCATTGCCAACGGGCGGGACGACCTGGCGGTTCAGAGGATCATCAATGTACCGAAGCGGGGGATCGGAGCCGTATCCATCGGAAAGGTAAACATGTATGCAGCTGAGCATGGGATGAATTTTTATGATGCGCTTTTAAGGATCGGGGCGGTGCCGGGCCTGGGAAAGGCTGCGCCCAAAATAGACCAGTTTACGGATGAGATCGGCCGTTTCCGGAAAAACTTAAAGGATGGAATGGCGATCCAGAATGTGATCACAGATATCCTGGAGTCCACAGGATATAAGGCGGAACTGATGGAGGAAGGCGAGGTGGAGGCAGAAACCCGTCTGGAAAACATCAGTGAGCTGTCCAATAAGGCTGTGGCGTACTGGGAGGACGCAGAGGAGCCGACCCTGGATGGATTTCTGGAAGAGGTGGCCCTGGTGGCGGACATCGACAGTATGGATGAATCTGAGGACCGGGTGGTACTGATGACGCTCCATTCGGCCAAGGGACTGGAATTCCCTTATGTATATATGAGCGGATTAGAAGACGGTCTGTTCCCCAGCAGCATGGCCATGTCAGAGGATCCCGAAGCTCTGGAGGAGGAGAGGCGTCTGTGCTATGTGGGGATCACAAGGGCCGAGAAAACGCTTATGATGACAGGAGCAAGGCAGCGGATGGTCAAGGGAGAGACACGGTTTTCCAGACCCAGCCGTTTCCTGGCAGAGATCCCGGAGGAATATAAAGAAGAGGAGAGGCAGGAGGATTCTGTATATCAGAGATCCAGGAGGCTTTCTTCGGATGATCTGGAGGATCCGGGCCTTCCGTGGGCCAGATCGTCTGGGATCAGTATGTTTGGTCAGAATCCTTACGTTTCAAAAAAGAGTGGGATGCCATCGGCCCAGCCAGCCTTTGGAAAGGCATTTACAGTACAAAAGGCTGCTTCTCTGGATTATGCGGAGGGGGACCGGGTCCACCATGTGAAATTTGGCGATGGAACCGTAAAGCAGATCGCAGACGGTGGAAAGGATTATGAGGTAACAGTGGAATTTGATTCCATGGGTGTCAGAAAAATGTTTGCATCATTTGCCAGACTTCAGAAATTGTAAAAAAAGTTAAAAAACGGGATAGTAAAATAAAAACAATCATGTTATACTGTAAACATGAATGTGGATTTCTGATCTTAAGAAACCAGAAAGGATGTGCCATGATGAACAAGTTTGACTTTATGGGAAAAGATGCCGTCAGTAAGATGGAGGACCTGATGAATGTATCCAGATTAAATGAACTGCTTCATAAAAAGGAAGAAGAAGAGAAAAAGAAAAACTGTATCCTCTGGGTGCTGGCGATCTTTGGCGCAGTAGCGGCAGTGGCAGCCATTGCGTACGGTGTGTACCGTTTCTTTACACCGGATTATCTGGAGGACTTTGAGGACGACTTTGACGATGATTTTGATGACGATTTCTTTGAGGATGAGGACGAGGAGATGCCTGTCAGAAAAGCAGAGGCAAAGGAAGAAAAGTCTGCGGAATAAGCAGGAGAGTACTGAAAAAAAGGAGAGGCTGCGGCGATTGCCTGCAAGCCTCTTTTTAAGTATATAAGGAGGCACGGATGAAAAAGGGAGAGATTTATACAGGGATCGTGGAAAAGGTGGATTTTCCCAATAAAGGAATCCTTCATATAGAGGATGAAAAGGTGGTCGTAAAGAATGTACTGCCGGGACAGACCGTGGAGGTGGTCGTTACCAAGCAGAAAACGGGAAAGTGTGAGGCGCGGCTTTTAAACGTGGTCTCCAGGGCGGCCTGCGAGACTCCGGAAAGGGCCTGCGTACATGCAGCCGACTGCGGAGGCTGCTCTTACCAGACGCTTCCCTATGAGGAACAGTTAAAGCTGAAGGAGGAACAGGTAAAAGGACTTCTGGATGAGGTGATCCGTGGAGAGTACCAGTATGATGGGATCAAGGCAAGCCCTCTGACCAGCAGCTATCGGAACAAAATGGAGTTTTCCTTCGGTGACGAGGTGAAGGACGGCCCGCTGGCATTGGGAATGCATAAGCGCGGGAGCTTTTATGATATCGTGACCGTGGATCAGTGCCTTCTGGTCCATGAGGACTGCTGCAGGATCTTAAGGGCGACCCTGGACTACTTTAAGGAAAAAAATGTAAGCTTTTTAAAGAAAACGAGCCACCGGGGATATTTAAGACACCTTCTGGTCCGCCGGGGAATGAGGACCGGGGAGATCCTGGCGGATCTTGTGACCACGACGCAGACTGCGGATTCCTGGGCGGGAAAGGAGACCGAGGAGGAGCTTTTGGAGGGATGGAAGCAGATCCTTCTGGCACTGCCCCTTTCCGGCTCCTTTGCAGGGATCCTTCATACAAAAAATGACAGTCTGGCAGACGCCGTTCTCAATGACGGTACGGACGTGCTGTATGGACAGGACTATTTTTATGAGGAGCTTCTGGGACTGAAATTTAAGATCACTCCATTTTCCTTCTTCCAGACCAATTCCCTGGGGGCGGAGGTGCTTTACGATACAGTGCGCCAGTACATAGGGGATACCAGCGGGCAAAAGGTGTTCGATCTTTACAGCGGCACTGGGACCATCGCCCAGATCCTGGCGCCGGTGGCGGAGCATGTGACTGGAGTGGAGATCGTAGAAGAAGCCGTGGAGGCGGCCAGAGAGAACGCTGCCCTCAACGGGCTTTCCAACTGTGATTTCATTGCAGGGGACGTTCTGAAGGTATTGGATATGCTGGAGGAGCAGCCGGATCTGATCGTCCTGGATCCGCCCAGGGATGGGATCCATCCCAAGGCGCTGCCGAAGATCATCCGCTATGGAGTAGACCGGATGGTGTACGTATCCTGTAAGCCTACCAGCCTGGCACGGGACCTGATCGTGCTGCAGGCCGGAGGATACCGGGTGGAGCGGATGGCGCTGGTGGATATGTTTCCGTTTACGGGGCATGTGGAGACGGTTGTCTTGCTTTCCAAGGGTGAGGTCGACTCGAAAAAGATTCGGGTTGAGTTCTCTTTGGAAGATATGGATATGTCCGAATTTCAGGATGGGGCAACCTACACCCAGATCAAAGACTATGTGCTGGAGCATAGCGGGTTAAAGGTATCCAACCTTTATATCTCACAGATTAAGAGGAAATGTGGGATTGAAGTTGGCAAGAATTACAATTTGCCGAAGTCCGAGGATTCCAGACAGCCCATGTGTCCGCCGGAAAAAGAGAAAGCAATCCGAGAAGCATTCAAATATTTTGGGATGATCTAACATCCCGCAAAATGGAGGTTTCTTATGGATAGATTGATTTCTTGTGAGTTTAACATGGATACCGCTTGTGTGGAACTGAAATTTTTAGATGGCAGCATGATTGCCATTGATACCATCGCCGTGGAGAATGAGGTTGCCGATAATATGTATCAGCGGTCAGAACTGGACTATCTGATCTACAATGATCCGATTGGATATGCTGATTTGATACTGAACGGTAATCCCGAAACCTATTTGAAAACTGTAACTGAATACAAACCGCTTGATAGCTAACCAATACTTTGCCCGTGGGAGAAATTCTGCGGGCAATTTTTTTGTATCTTTTCTGTGAACTCTATTGATTTTGGCTGTCTAATGCGGTAGACTATGTGTGAAGTCTAATGGTGTAGACAGGGAGGGCGTGAATATGGATTTTCCGAAGATTCACGAAAGTGAATATCGTTTTTGTTTGATTATGTGGGAGCATGAGCCGGTTACTGCTGTCGAGCTTGTAAAGCTGTGCCAGGATCAACTCGGATGGAAAAGGACTACGACTTATACCGTTATCAAGCGTCTTGGAGAGCGTGGTGTGCTGAAGAACGACAATGGCACTGTTACTTCTCTCGTTTCCAAAGATGAAGCCCAGGCGTGTGAGATCGATGAACTGGTTGAGAAAAAATTCGAGGGTTCTCTGCCTGCCTTTATCGCTGCTTTTACAAAGCATCAGGCTATGTCCGAAGATGAGCTTGATGAGGTACAGCGCATGATCGACCGCATCAGGAAAGGAGGTTCACAATGAACGAACTCTTTTTGAAAATTATCAACATGAGTATATCTGCAAGCTGGCTTATCCTGGCTGTGCTGATACTCAGGCTTGTTTTGAAGAAAGCTCCCAAGTGGGTCAATGTTCTGCTTTGGGGTATCGTGGCTGTCAGATTGATTTGCCCGCTCTCTTTTGAGAGCGCATTAAGCCTTATCCCAAGTTCAGAAACAATTCCGTTGGATATTGAAATGGCGGCCAAACCCACAATAGACAGCGGTGTTCCGGCGATCAATAGTGTGGTCAATCCTGTTCTATCCTCATTTGCCCCACCACAGCATGTATTGACGAGTGCAAACCCGCTTCAGATTTGGATTCCGATTTTGAATATTATCTGGTTGATTGGTGTCGGCGCCCTTCTCTTGTATACCGCAGTTAGTTATTGGCGCCTATGTCGTAAAGTGGATACCGCTGTTCGCTACAAGGGCAACATTTTCCAGAGTGAGAATGTAAGTTCTCCGTTTGTCCTGGGCATTATCAAACCGAGAATCTATCTCCCGTTCAACATGAATGGTCAGGATCTGGAGCACGTTGTTGCCCACGAACAGGCGCACATTCGCCGCAAAGACCATTGGTGGAAGCCTCTTGGTTTTCTCCTGCTGACGATTCATTGGTTCAATCCTTTGATGTGGTTGGCTTATGTACTTCTTTGCCGTGACATTGAGTTTGCCTGTGATGAAAAGGTCATCAAGGAACTTGGCAACGAACAGAGAGCCGACTATACACAGGCTCTTGTGGTCTGCAGCGTCAACCGTCGCATGATTGCGGCCTGCCCACTTGCCTTTGGTGAAGTTGGTGTTAAAGATCGTGTGAAGTCTGTGATGAATTATAAGAAACCTGCGTTCTGGATTATTATTCTGGCAGTCATTGCCTGTGTGATCGTTGCGGTCTGCTTTTTGACCAACCCGATGGGATTCCAATTCGATGAAGCAACACACACCATCGTTTCTGCAAATCATTTTGATATGCGAAATGCGGATGACGCGGTGGCTATTGAAATGAATCCCGCACAGATTAGTGAGTTGAGTTCTCGGCTGGCCGGGGTCAAGAACACGAAGAAGAGCGATGAATATGGTGGATTCACACCGGGATATCAAATCAGCGCACTCCTGGAGGATGGCACATATATCCGGATAAACGGTTATTCTCTCTCCGACAATGATATGGTAGATATCGAGTGGAACGGAGAACGGTATGTTGTATCCGACGGAGAGTTCCAAGATTATTTGAGTAGAATCTGTGTGGGAGGAGATGTCGCAGTTGCTGAACCTGTACCGTCTGTTACAAAATGGTTTGACTATCTTGAAACACCAGATGAGATGCAGTGGGGTGGTCGCCATGAGATTAATCTTCCAGAGTTCCCGGATGTGACTTTCCGTTGGACTTATGGAGAAATGATGGCTGTTACGGGTAACGAAATCACTTCGTTGTATACCGGGATGCCCATCTGGAACGCCTATTTCTGCGACCTCACCGGCGACGGCTTGCCTGAGTTGTGTTCTACAATCAGTTGGGGATCTGGCATGATTGATAACCGTGTCACCATCTATGACTATGCAAACGGAGCAAGCTATGAACTGTCTGATCGAGGATATTTCGATTTTACCCTCAGATTTAATGAAGCTGACGGATACCTCTATGTAGATAAAAAGAAATATAATACTGATGAACTGGTAGAAACTGGTCGATTGGTTTTCAAGAATAATTGTATTCAGATTGAAGGTTTTTCCAACGAAGCGCATCAGGTTTTCCAAGCTGAAATTCTGGAAGATCATAATGGTTATTATCTTGTGAAGCCTGTTGAAGGTAGCTGGGAACTGAATAGTGCAGACCGAATTGAAGTACCTATCAGAAATGCTCATCCATCACCAGAACCTGAAATCGGAGATGTGATTGAAATTGAATACTCCGGTGAAATCCTTGAAACTTATCCTGCACGAATTGCGGATGTTTATGGAATCAAGGTTATAAAGCAAACCGAAACATGGGACTTAATCCCTATGGTTATGGTGAACGGGACACTGTATCTTGATACTGGCCATGAAAGCAAAATAGAAGCAAGATGTGGTGTTATGGATGGAGAAATCACATCCCAGGTTGATGGAAATAAACAGCCCAGCGTTGACAATCAATCCAATTTTGGTACAGGATATGGTTATCAATACGGGGCAACTGAGGGAACCATTGAACTCTTTATGAATGGCAAGTGGTGGATCTTCGCTACCGAAGAAGCACGACAGAAAATCCAGTTCCCGTCCATAGAGGATGAAATTTCTAAGTTTTATCTGACCATTGGCTCTGAAGGCGTTAAGAGCATCAAGCTTTCAATGCCAAATTCCAGTGGCGGCTTTGAAAATGCAGATGGTTCTCTGCTCAAGAAAGGCGAACGCATCTGGCTCGAAAATCTCGATGGCTACACTGATCTGCGAGGATTAACAATAACTGCCCTGGGTGAAAACGGAGAAATCATCTGGACAGCATCAATTCCAGATGAAGAAGAAAACAAAGGATTTACCCATCTGGTAAATGATGATTGGGAAATCACAAATATCGAATAATTAGTTCCCAGCAAATAAACCGCTGCAATTCTCATTCCAAAGTGGGATGGATGTTGTAGCGGTTTTTCTTTTTATGGTTCAAATGCCACCATTGTTTCCTTTGGTAGTTTCTCATTTTCACAGTTCAGAAGATAGGCTACGGCCTTGTTCGCAAAGCGGTTGGTTTTTATCGTATCCCAATCGGCAAGATGGATGATCTCTGCTGTGCTGCTTTCAAAATCAAATGAAATCTTACCCCATTCGCCGTCGCAGTCTGCTTGGTATTCGTAGATTGCGGCGGCGATTTTCTTTTTTCGCTTGATCTTGGATTTCTGTTTTAGCCGGACTGCATGGATTGCGCCCTCGGCAACCAACAATTCCGTCAACTTGTCCACTGCTTTTCGGTAGGCTCGTTCTGCACCGCTGGCTGTACTGCCCTCAAACATAACCGCCAGTTCTTCAAAGGTGGGGCGGTTCTTCCATGAGCCGACACGCCCACAGGTCATACAGATCGCCAGCCGCTTTTCAAGCAAGGTTTGCTCCCGGTAATTCAGTTTCTCAAATGCCCGCTGCACCTTTTCTGCCTGTATGCCGTTCCAGAGGATATCGGTATAGTTCCAGCTATCGTCAAGGGCTACATCCTCGCCTGTTTCCTCGCCGTTCTCGTCTGTCACATAGAATGGCTGCTGATTGCGGATTCCACGGACAACTTTCAGATATTCTTCCGCAAGGGCAAGATCGCAGTTGTATTTCTTGGAAAATTCGTTGACCGCATCCTTGGTATTGTGGTACAGCCAAGCCATTGACCGCACCATTTTGTAATTGGTCAGAGAGGACACCGACCATTTTTCTTCGCCCATGCGAAAACGGAGCATAGCATCCCGGATGAACGGGAAAATGTATGTAGCATACTCTGCACCCTTGGCAAGGTCATAGTCCATCAGCTTTTGGAGCATTTGCTCCCGGCAGGAGAGCTTTATATCTATAAATCGGTCTGTGTCATACAGATCGCCGCCATCCACACCGAGAAAGTCTTTGATGCGCTTGTTAAGTTGCGGCTCGTAGTGGTGTAGGAAGAATGAGAAATATATCAAATTCTTTTCCTGCAAGGCAGACAGGATATATTCGTTCAGATTGCCCACCGCTGGAGGCTCCGGTTCCAGTTGGAAGATGCGCTCTGCCGCATAAGGAATGATGCCGTCACCGTGCGGATTGACAGCGTGTTTTGGTATGTATCCGGTCATGTCCCATGAAAAATCACTCAGCATAGCGCACCTCCTTTCGGTTCTTTCTCTATCAATATCGACAGTAATTATGCATCGAACTTTTTGTTAGTAGTATTATTTTCGTCGTCCATCATATCACTTAGCACGGCAAAAGCTTGGCTCAGCGGCACAGCCTTAGAAGTCCAGTTTTTCAAACTAAACAAGTTGGAAGATTCATCAAACACATCAAATTCGTCTGTCCCATCAGTGATTTTCTTCAAGTACAACATTTCTATCAAATACAAAGCTCCCAAGATATTTAGTACATTCTCCTGCTTTGCTTGCTTCAACTGCTCATAGCGGTTGTGCTTGACATCTGTAAATGCTCCCCACCATTGCAACGACTGTGCGGGCTGGGTAATATCCCAATTCATAAACGGTTGTATTTCGATATCGTATTCCTGTACACTGATTTTTTGATTTTTTATATCCGGTGTGTTGGTCAAAATATACTGTGCATAGTCTGCAACCGTTTTTCGATCCGTTGTATTGAAACCGCAAAACTCTTTGAATACAGTATCCAACTCTGCCCCTATGGCTTGAATTAAGAGGGCATATCCGTTAGAAAATGCATCAAAATTGTCCTCATGTAGTTCTACAAACTCTATTGATTCAACAAAACGCTTTTCGAGCATTAAGTAGTATTTCCAATGATTCTGACTAAGTTCTTTTCTATTCATGTTTGTCCCTTTCTTTGTATATTTTTGCACTTGCTTCCTTTTTCAAAGCCGCCTGGTCCATTTCTTTTTCATAAGCTCCCTTGGCATAGGCTACATTGCTCAATGCCCGGAGCATCTTATCTTTTGCCAGCTTTTTCATAACCTCTGCAAGATCAGCGTCCAGAGTACCACGCTTCACATAGCGGTTTATGGTGTTCAGCCGTTTCTCATAAATCTGTTTCACCGGATGATCGTCCGCAAGCTCCCGTTGTTCTCTGCCTTTCAGGTTGCCGATCTGCCGACAGGTGCGGTGCAGCTTGTCCCCCGGTGCATAGCCGCCACAGTATTTGGTGTGCCGTGCGTTGGTGGTCAGAAACCACTTGCCGCAGATTTTGCATTTCTTCGGTGCATGACCAACACACAGGCCCTCAAAGAGATCAGACCGGAACATCCCTACAAAGGATACATAGTGCATCCGCTTGACCAGCTTCGCAACTTTTTCGCCGGGACGGATGACGGATACATACTGAACGGAATTGTTCAGGGTAGACATCCAGGCATTGCCTTCCGTGATGGAAAACTCCGGCGGGAAATAGCTGCCGAACATTTTTGCAAAACCCTCTGCGGTGCGGTCTGCTTCGTTGCCGTCTGTTTTTTCTGCAAAATCAAGCATGGCCGTTTGGTATTCCCCAAGGGAGTATGCCAGATGCCCGAAAACTGCGGTATAGCGTTGGAGCATCATCGCATCGGTAAAGTTCTGGATTTCTTCAAATTGCAAAGAATTGGTTGCGGCTTTTATGGCAAACTCCACATATTTCAGCGCATTGTCCACAGTAAAGGCTTTTTCAATCCGTTCTCTGTGCTTTGAGATATTCATATAGGAGAACGGCGGTGTTTGACTGAGAATATCGAGCATCGTCAGAGCAGCTTCCTTTGCAATAGGACAGAGTGCAGAAGCATCCTGTCCGGCGTTTAATATTCCAAGCAGCAGATTGATTTTCTCGCATTGCTCGTTTATTTTTGCAATGGTATTCACAGGAACATTCAGTGCATCACAGGCAAGCGTACCGACAGGAAATGTTTTGCTCTCATATATGACCGTATCCTGCCAGAAATCCAATGTCATCAATTCTTGATTCATGCTTGCCCTCCTGTCCTGTTTTTTCATTTTTCTAATTATATCATGTAAATGTGAAGAAATCTACGTCCTCAGATAAGTTGTCCTGTTTTTTGAAACAGGATTGTCCTGTCATTAGCCTGTTTTTTGAAAAATCCGTCATAACCATAATAGAAGGAGCGAAGCACCTGCCAATCACGGCGGGTGCTTCGTGCTTTCCAGAATATTATGAACGGAGGGTTTTCTATGACAATCTATGAAACCATCAAGGCGGCAATCAGCGTCAAGCAAGCCGCCGAACACTACGGGCTGAAAGTGAGCCACAACGGCATGGCTTGCTGCCCGTTCCACAACGACAGGCATCCGAGCTTGAAGCTGAATGAGGACTATTTTTTCTGCTTCGGCTGCGGAGCCAAAGGGGATGTGATCGACCTTGTGGCAAGGCTGTTCAATCTGAGCAGTTATGAAGCAGCGCAAAAGCTGGCTTTGGACTTCGGGCTTGACCCGAAACCGCCCACTGCCGCAGCTATGGTCAAGCCGAAGCGTCCCTATATCCGTCAGTTCCGGGAGGATGAAATGCTGTGCTTCCGGGTGCTGACGGATTATTTGCATCTGTTGGAAGATTGGAAAGTGCGCTATGCTCCCAAGACACCGGAAGATGCTCTGGATGACCGTTTTGTGGAAGCCTGCCAGATGCACTGCCATATCGAATATATGGCAGATGTGCTGACGGTGGGTGATCTGGAAGAACGGGTGGCATTGGTGGACAAGCTGATGCAGGACGGCAAAATTGCTTTTCTGCAAGAGTATACCGCACGAAAGAAAAAGGAGGTGGCGCACCATGGCGAAGAACCGGAAAACGCCTGATATGAACTTGCCCATGTGGTTTGACGGGCAGAACATCAACGAAGCTCTGTTTTGTGAAGAATTTCTGCAAGAGCGCAGGATCATCTTCGCAAACGGAGCTTTTTTCACGCCCGATGGTCGAGTGACGGACGATCTTCCTCTGCGTGGGGAGATTTACGACAAGCTGAAATTCTGTGCCGTAAACAATATCCCCCGGAAGATCACCAACATTCTGGAAGTGCTGAAACTGGAAGCGCAAGTGCCGGACTTTCCACCGGAGCAGGATCGGATTCATTTGTCCAACGGTACGCTGCTATTGAACGGCACATTTACCGAGGGCAGACCGGCTATCGTGCGGAGCCGTTTGCCGGTTGCTTACAATCCCGATGCTACTGCGCCGGTGATCTGGCTGAACTTTCTGGATGGGTTGCTTTACGTCGAGGACATTCCAACTTTGCAGGAGTTTATCGGCTATTGCCTGATTCCCTCCAACAAGGGGCAGCGCATGATGGTGATTAAAGGCAACGGCGGCGAGGGCAAATCCCAAATCGGAGCTGTGCTTTCTGCTATCTTTGGCACGAATATGAAAGACGGCAGCATCGGCAAGATTTCCGAAAACCGCTTCGCCCGTGCCGATCTGGAACACATTCTGCTGTGCGTGGATGATGATATGCGGATGGAAGCCCTGCGCCAGACCAACTATGTAAAATCCATCGTGACCGCACAAGGCAAGATGGATTTGGAACGCAAAGGCAAGCAGAGTTATCAGGGCTGGATGTTTGCCCGGTTGCTTGCGTTCAGCAACGGTGATCTGCAAGCCTTGTATGACCGCAGTGACGGATTTTACCGCAGACAGCTTGTGCTGACTACCAAAGAAAAGCCTACTGACAGAGCTGACGATCCTGACCTTGCAGAGAAGATGAAAACCGAAGCCGAGGGCATCTTCCTGTGGGCATTGGAGGGTTTACAGCGGCTTGTTGCCAACAACTTTCAGTTTACGGAGAGTGACCGTATCCGGGAAAACAGGGAAGCGGTCAAGCGTGACAACAACAATATCTTTGATTTCATGGAATCGGAGGGATACATCCGGCGTAAAGCGGATGCGTCCATTAGCTCCAAGGATTTCTATGAAATCTACCGGATGTGGTGCGAGGAAAATTCCCTTGCTCCGCTGAAAGCCCGCAGCTTCAGCGACGCCATGATTGCCAATGCCGGGAGATTCAATCTGGAGCATTGCAACAACATCACCAACTCTGCCGGACGGCGGGTTTGGGGATTCATGGGAGTGGAAGCCATTGTACGACCTCATATAAATGGGTTTTACGGAGATTCGCCGTGTACGTACGTACCGGAGGAATGGCGGCAGGTCGAGTAAATCCCATTACTGGTACGTATGTACGCAGCAAAAGAGCGTAAAACGCTCGTTATAGAAACAGCACGCATCCTCTCGTTCGGGTTGTTTCTATGTCCACAGGTTTTTGAAAAAGTGTCTGTGGACACCGGCTGCAAGAGGAAGTTGACACAGAACGGCTCCATGCAGACGGGCTGACCATGGGAAAAGGCGCAGACATTTTCGCTTTGGTCAGCAGAGGTCGCCGCAGTGACCGCATCCCCTCTCGGGAGAGCCCACGGCACTTTGCAGCCAGTATGGATGAAAGTGTCATAGTGGGTTATTACACTTTGAAAAAGTGCCGTTCTCCAGCTCTCCGCTGTCTGCAAATTTCAAAGAAAGGAAAAATCCAATGGCAAGAAATGATGGAATCCACCGCACCGTAGCCCGGAATCAGGACTTGGAAACACCGGCTGATGTGGCAAAGGTACAGGAACACAATGAGCGTGAAAAGGACAGCTACAGCAATCAGGACATCGTACCGGAACGCACTTCTCTGAACATTCATTTCAAAGCACCCGCGGACGATTATGTAAAAATGTTTGAGCAGATGGAACAGGACGGTGTAATCTCCACAAGAGGTCTGAAACCGGATGCCGTCAAATACGGTGAGTTGATCTTTGATGTGAACTCTGCTTACTTCTACAATCACGGCGGCTATGAATTTGCAAAACAGTTTTATGCCGATGCCTATAAAGCCGCCGTGGAGATCGTAGGCGGTGAGCAGTATATCCTATCCGCTGTGATGCACGCCGACGAGCGCAACCGGGCAATGTCCGAAGCTCTGGGCGAAGATGTGTACCACTACCACTGATATTGTCAATATTGGTTGACACATTTATCTCAAAGATATCACTGCCTATGCAGCCTGTTCCAGAGATTGGTAGTATCTCTGTCGCTTAATTATCGG
>NZ_JAOQJF010000090.1:0-552 GCF_025567195.1 Alitiscatomonas aceti
AATTCCGATAATTTCTCTTATAAGAAGTATAATGTTCCTCGTAATGCAATTAGGAATTTCAAAAAAGTTTCAAAAAGAAAAAAAGGAGAGTGCATTAATTATGAGAAAGCAGACTAAAATTGCTGCCGTAGTATCCGCAGCAGCTCTGTTAGCATTAGGCGCTTCCATCACATCCTTCGCAGCTGCAAAGGGCACCTGGATGATGGTAGATGGCGAGTGGTACTGCTACGACAAGAATGGCGATGTATATGAGAATACCTTCTGCTCCAGCAATGGTAAGGAGTACTATGTAGGCGACGACGGAATGCTCGTTCGTTCCAGCTGGGTAGAGTATGACGGAGATTACTACTTCGTAAACTCCAGCGGTGCAAAGATCGTAAACGACTGGAGATTAACAACCCCGTACGAGGACGAGGATGCAGATGAGGAGTGGTTCTACTTCCAGTCCACAGGTAAGAGAGCAGACAACAAGAAGATCCTTTACAAGGGAAGCACCTTCTTCTTCGATGCTGACGGTAAGATGCTGACTGGCTGGGTAACAGCTGACGGCGA
>NZ_JAOQJF010000091.1:0-483 GCF_025567195.1 Alitiscatomonas aceti
ATGGCAGTATTTTCAGCATGATTGAGAATCTGTCCAACTCCATCATGGTGCCGATTGCAGGCGTGATCCTGGCTATTGTGATGACCGTAGACCTGATCCAGATGATCGCAGACAAGAACAACCTGCATGATGTGGATACTTGGATGATTTTCAAGTGGGTGTTCAAATCAGCCACTGCCATCCTCATTGTCACAAACACATGGAATATCGTGATGGGCGTCTTTGATATGGCGCAGAGCGTGGTGGCACAGGCGGCAGGGATCATCGGTTCGGATGCGTCTATTGACATTTCCTCAGTTATGACCGATTTGGAACCGAGGCTGATGGAAATGGATCTGGGGCCGCTATTCGGGCTTTGGTTCCAATCCCTCTTTATCGGCATTACCATGTGGGCGCTGTATATCTGCATCTTTATCGTCATTTATGGCCGTATGATCGAGATTTACCGCGCGTCCAGAAGCGCCGCTTTTCATCCAAAGGCGG
>NZ_JAOQJF010000092.1:0-483 GCF_025567195.1 Alitiscatomonas aceti
ATGGCAGTATTTTCAGCATGATTGAGAATCTGTCCAACTCCATCATGGTGCCGATTGCAGGCGTGATCCTGGCTATCGTGATGACCGTAGACCTGATCCAGATGATTGCAGACAAGAACAACCTGCATGATGTGGATACCTGGATGATTTTCAAGTGGGTGTTCAAATCAGCCGCCGCCATCCTCATTGTCACAAACACATGGAATATCGTGATGGGCGTCTTTGATATGGCGCAGAGCGTGGTGGCACAGGCGGCAGGGATCATCGGTTCGGATGCGTCCATTGACATTTCCTCAGTTATGACCGATTTGGAACCGAGACTGATGGAAATGGATCTGGGACCGCTGTTCGGGCTTTGGTTCCAATCCCTCTTTATCGGCATTACCATGTGGGCGCTGTATATCTGTATCTTTATCGTCATTTATGGCCGTATGATCGAGATTTACCGCGCGTCCAGAAGCGCCGCTTTTCATCCAAAGGCGG
>NZ_JAOQJF010000093.1:0-464 GCF_025567195.1 Alitiscatomonas aceti
AAGGTGGTCTTAGTGACCGGGGGAGGCGGCTCCATCGGAAGCGAGCTGTGCCGCCAGGTGGCAAGCCATAACCCGAAGCAGTTAATTATCTTTGATATCTACGAGAACAACGCCTACGACATCCAGCTGGAGCTTAAGGAAAAGTATCCGGACCTGGACCTGGTGGTGCTCATCGGCTCCGTCCGGAACACCCACCGGATCGAGACGGTGTTTGAGAAATACCGTCCCGACATCGTGTACCATGCGGCGGCCCACAAGCATGTGCCCCTCATGGAGGACAGCCCCAACGAGGCCATCAAGAACAACGTGTTCGGTACATATAAGACGGCGAAAGCGGCGGACAAGTATGGTACTAAGCGTTTTGTGCTGATCTCCACGGACAAGGCCGTGAACCCCACCAACATCATGGGGGCGTCCAAGCGGATGTGCGAGATGGTGGTGCAGATGATGAACGCAAGGTCGAA
>NZ_JAOQJF010000094.1:0-409 GCF_025567195.1 Alitiscatomonas aceti
TTATATCAACTGTTATTCTTTTTTTTCGTATGTTTTTTCTTCCATCTTCCGGTCATACCGGCAGAATTCATAGCAGAGGCTGAAATACGTCTGCTCATCGCTTTCCGCCGTCACCTGCCAGTCCGGATCCTGGTCCAGGTCCGGAAAATGGGTATCGGCCTCATAGGCATAATCTATCCTGGTCACATGGGCCGTCCGGCAATAGGGAAGGAACTGGCGGTAGATCTCCTCGCCGCCGATGATATAGATATCGTCGTCTGGAAACTGTTTTAAAAAGGAAAGGGCCTCGTCCATCCCGTGGACCGCTGTCACTCCCTTTTTTTTATAATCCCTGTTCCTTGTGAGGACCACATTGGTACGTCCCGGAAGGGCCTGGCCTCCCGGCAGGCTCTCCATGGTCTTCCTTCCC
>NZ_JAOQJF010000095.1:0-370 GCF_025567195.1 Alitiscatomonas aceti
AACCGTGAGCTCCTGGAGGCATGTCAGAGCCTGAAGGAATATATGCTCTTCGTGGAACAGGTACGGAAGTATGCCGCATTCCTGGAGCTGAACGAAGCAGTGGACCGGGCCGTCAATAAATGCATCCGGGATGGGATCCTTTCAGACTTTCTCTCAAAGCATAAAGCGGAGGTGATCGCAGTGAGTATCTTTGAATATGATGAAGAACGGGAGATCCGCCTCATACGGCAGGATGAATTCCGGCAGGGACAGCAGAATATCCTCAGAAATCAAGTTCATAAAAAGCTCCAAAAGGGAAAATCCCCAGCCGTTATCGCAGATGAGCTGGAACTGGAGCCGGAGGTAGTGGAAACGCTGATACAGGAGCTTC
>NZ_JAOQJF010000096.1:0-356 GCF_025567195.1 Alitiscatomonas aceti
GCCAGGCCGCAGGCCGCCACCACATGGAGGGCTTCCCGGACCCCGGCCACGCTCCACATGGTGGAGTACATCCGGGCCAGGAAGAAGATCACCAGGGAGGCCAGGATATAATAGGGAAGGAACTCCAGGGCCGCCCGGGCGTATTCCGGCGGGATCTTGGAAATATTTAAATCAAACCGGACAAAAAGGCCTAAAAAAGAGGCCAGGCAGAGCGCAAGGACGTCTGCGGCCATTAAGATGCCCATGCGGACGCGCTTGTCCCTGGGCAGGTATTTTTCCAGAAATTCGTACATCAGATCTTCCTCGGATTCGTTTTTTCACGGGATACACCCGTTTTACTTCCCATAATCGTCCTT
>NZ_JAOQJF010000097.1:0-351 GCF_025567195.1 Alitiscatomonas aceti
AGGAGGGGGAACCATTGAAAATCCGGAGTATTGCAGAAGCGAAAAAGAAGATTAAGATCGGGTCAAAGGTTATGATAACGACCCAGAAGGCATGCGCCAAAGACTCATTTGGGGCAGTTAAGACCGGGATCCCGAGACAAGCGGTTGTTATTGGCATTTATGAGTATTTTGTCCATGTACAGCTGGAGAGCGGAGTATGTGAGAGCGTGATGTGGATGGATCTGATCAATGCCAGGGAATAGGTACAGGAGGGAAGAAATATGTTTGTGAAACAGATTGATATGGCAAAAGCCCTGGAACTGGCGGCGAAGGGGATGGAGATCAAGGTCCTGGCCCCGATCGGCCAGGAAG
>NZ_JAOQJF010000098.1:0-321 GCF_025567195.1 Alitiscatomonas aceti
GCGTGGGGATATCCTGGTAACGAGGACAAAGGGGCACACGGTAGTTGTTTTGGATGATGGGGCCAAAGCTGCTCCGCCGGAGCCGGAAAAGAAATCCGGCTGGATCCAGGAGGCCGGGATCTGGAGATATTATCACGGAGACACAGGAGAGCCGGTACGCAACGACTGGCACCGGGATCCCGATGGCCGGTGGTACTGGTTTGACGGTTCCGGAGTGATGGTCGCCAACGCCTGGAAGCAGGACAGGGTTGGCAAGTGGTATTACCTTGGCTCTGATGGTGCAATGGTCACCGGAAGGCTCATGCAGATTGGTGATGAGGT
>NZ_JAOQJF010000099.1:0-317 GCF_025567195.1 Alitiscatomonas aceti
GGATTCTGGTTTCCAAAAAATTCATGCCATTTTCCCTTTAATCCCTGGGGATCCTGGATCACATAGGGGCTTTCTGCGATCTGCTCTTCTGCGCCTTTAATATGGCGTAATCTCATATTTTTATGTCCTCCTGATCTGTTTTCATCTGTTTTTTGTATCTGCTATTTTACCATCCTGTTCCTGTATTTGCAACAGCGGCCATGGACAGAAGCGTGTGCTCTGGAATGGAGGCTTCAAAAGCTGTTATCGTTTTTTGGAATATTTCCACGAATGTTCACAAATTGTTAATGCAAATTTTTCATTTTTCATTTATAATA